>NZ_JAMYSC010000016.1:0-136171 GCF_040321755.1 Mesorhizobium sp. M0276
GACCTCCGATCATCCAGAGGTCCTTTCAGAATCGATTTCCGCACACCACACAAGAGTCCCTTTGTACTCATGTGCGATTCCCCTGCCCTCAAGGGGGGAGATCGGCAGCTCGGCTGCTTTCGCCAATCACCGGCCGCAGTGACCAATCAGATCGCTAAATCCCCGAGCCATCCAACTGCTGGGCGTCTTCGCCTTCCCACGGCGCCGGCATGGATGCACGGCTGAGGTTGGCTGTCGGCAGCGGCATCCAGCATTTCAGTTCCGGTTCGGCGTATTCGATGACGCGTCCTGGCGACGAGTCCGACGCGCGCCAGCCTTCCGGGGCGAACTGGTCGGCGCGCGACCAATAGGCGAGATCGACTTCAGCCGGCCCCTGTTCGGAGGGGCGCACCGTGACCAGGATCCGGCTCCCATCCCTCGGCGCCGTCGACATGTGGCGCCACCGTTCGGGTTCGTCCATCACAATTCCTCCTCGCACCTGCAGCGTTGGGTGGAGTGTCGCCTCGCGGTCCGAAGGGGTCAACCCAAAGTTTGCGCCATGAAGCGGTTCGGTATGATGTCAGAGCAGGATGGGACCACGCCAAATTGGCGACCGACATATACTGTGAAAGAAACTTGAAAACGTCGGTCGCCACGGTGGGGTCGGGACGCAGCACGTTGGGGACGCGATGCACGGTCAGGCTAGGCGGATGCCTGATATCTGCAATCGGAACACCCGCCCATGGTGAACGACTGGTTACTATCCACAGGGTTCGCCCGACGGATCGCGTCTGGCCGGCTGTGCGCAACGCGGAACTGGCGGCCATGCGCGCTCGACGGGCTGTGACCCAGTTGATAAGCCCGTCTGCGAAAGGAGCCTTGAGTCGAAATGACCGTTGCGATCGAGATGGGACACACGACAGCGGGCGCCCCGGCGAACCTGGATCTCGAGGAATTGCTGGCCACCCGGCTTTTGGTGCAGGGCAATTCGGGCTCCGGCAAATCGCATCTTTTGCGCCGGCTCCTGGAACAGAGCGCGCCCTGGGTGCAGCAGACCATCATCGATCCCGAAGGCGACTTCGTCTCGCTGGGCGACCGTTACGGCCATCTGGTCATCGATGCCGAGCAGCATACCGAGCGTGGCTTGCAGGCGGCCGGCGAGCGGGCGCGCATCCATCGCGTTTCCACCGTGCTCAATCTCGAAGGGCTCGATGCCGAGAACCAGATGCGGCGCGCCGCCGCCTTCCTCGGCGGGCTGTTCGAGGTCGCCCGCGACCACTGGTACCCGATGCTGGTCGTCGTGGACGAGGCGCAGCTGTTCGCACCGGCGGTAGCCGGCGAGGTGTCGGACGAAGCGCGCAAACTTTCGCTCGGCGCGATGACCAATTTGATGTGCCGTGGCCGCAAGCGCGGGCTTGCCGGCGTCATCGCCACCCAGCGGCTGGCCAAGCTCGCCAAGAACGTCGCCGCCGAGGCGTCCAATTTCCTCATGGGCCGCACCTTCCTCGATATCGACATGGCGCGCGCCGCCGATCTACTGGGCATGGAGCGGCGCCAGGCGGAGGCGTTTCGCGACCTGGAGCGCGGGCAGTTCATGGCATTGGGGCCAGCGCTGTCGCGCCGTCCGCTGGGGCTTCGCATCGGCCCGACCGAGACCAGCCCTCGCAACGGCACGCCGCGGCTGATGGCGATGCCGGAGGCGGCGCTGGAGGATGCTCGCGCGATCATTCTGGCCGCCCCGCCCCCAGAGGCCGTGCGCGCGCCGCGCCGGACGGCGTCGCCGGACCTACTCGATCAGCTGATGGCGGCCAAATCGGCAGCGCTGGAAATCCGTCCCGAGCCGGTGGAGCCGCAAATCAGCGCCGAAGATCTGGCGGAGCGCCGCGAGCGCGTGGATCGTGTGCTGCGCGCCATCCTGGCGCAGCCCGACGCGGGTTTTCGTGTCATCGGCGTGCTCTATCAAGAATTCGTCGTGCGCTGCCGCATCGAGGGCCTCGCCTCGGTCGTGCCCGATCTGCCGGAGTTCCGGCGCATGCTGACGCGCGCTCGAGCCGGCCTCGGCTCCGACATGGCGGCAGGCGACGACGCCTGGCAGGACGTTTCCGTCCGCGCGTCGCTGCTGCCCGACGACATGCAGGGCGTGTTCATGATGATCGCGCGTGCGGCGAAGGAGGGCTGGCCGTGCCCGAGCGACGCGGCGATCGCCCGCGCCTACGGTTCCCACTCGCTGCGCCGCGCCCGGCGCCTCCTGACCTATATCGAGGAGCAAGGCCTCATCGTCTGCCAGCTCGACGGGACAGGCCGGCGCACCGTGACGCTGGTCGAACTGGCCTGGGCGACGGCGCCGGGCGACCCGAATGCCGAGGCGGCGGAGCAGGGGAGCCTGGCCCTGTGAGGGACGCCCATCAAAACAAGAAGATGGAGCTGCGTTTCCGTGGACCGATGCACCTTGATCGGCTTCCGCATGATCGATGGCCTGAAAATCATTCGCGGCAATACCCGGCGACCATCACCTTCGTTCTGTAACTGTCTCGGCAAAACATTTTGCTAGATCTTGCGGCACTCCGAGCTTCTTTGCCCAGGATACCAATTCAGGTTTTTCCGATGGAGCCGCATATCCGCCCCATACTTCACGAAACTGCCTTTCTCCATTGACTGTCTGGAAGAACATCATGCCGTCTTCGGCCACGGGTGTAGAAATATAAGCGGCGCTCCATTTCCCGCTTTCCAGAATCGTTTGGAATTTCACCTGCGCGGGTTTGACCTTGTTGGTCATCGCCGATGCAACGAGAGCGCCAAACTCTTGTTCGCGCGCCTTCGTCACATCGACCTTTACGCCGTGGCAGTCGCTATTCGCTGCGAAAGCGGACGTAAGCGTCATTCCAAGCCCCGCGAGGCCGATCACAACGATCTTGGCACGTCGATAGTTGTCGAATTCGGACATAATCAGCCTCCTTGTTGGCCGCGAGGCCTATCAATTGGAATCGTCATCGTCCGACGGGCTGTCATCGGCTGGCGTGTCGACCTCGCAGCCGATGCCGTGGCATCCCTGGTAATTGCCCTGCGTATCGAAGTTCGGATTGCCTTGCTTATCGTACTGCGGCCTGTCGTCGATGCTTTGATCGCCATCATCAGGGTCGTCGACCTTGCATCCCAGCCCATGGCAGCCGATGTAGCGGCCACGCGTATCGAAGTTCGGATTGCCGTTCCTGTCGTATTGCGGCCGGTCATCGATCTTCCGATTTTTTTGCTGAGGCCGATCGACCAGGCAGCCGTTTCCGCGACAACCATCATAGTCATCGGTGGTGCATCCGGCGACCGCCACCAAGGCAGTGGCGATGATCGCGTAGACTGTGAATTTCATCATTCATTCCTCGACTGGCTGGCGGCTGCGGGTTTCCGTCAAATGTGTGGCTCGACGACCGAGAGCAGCCTGGGATGGAGATGGTCCACAGTCTCAAAAGAAGAGCGGGCAGGATCGAGCTCACGGGAGTCCGCATCAGCGGATGTCGATTTACCTTTCCATGCTTAGCGCCCGTCCGCCCAAGCATGCAGCAATCCGCGGACGCGGATGCTGTTGCCAAAAAAAGCTGCATCCGAAGTCGGCCTGTGGCAAGAAAAAAGCGCCATAGCGCGGGTTGAATTTTGCAAATGCTTAATAATATGGAAAATAGTCTGGAATTCGTGATGATGTCTTAGCAGATACTGAAATGACGTTATCAGAAAATCATGGTAACATATGAATATAACTTATTTCTGTAATCCATATCGCTTCGCAAATATATCGCCTTGTTGTTTCAAATCCATACCAAAATGAAAATGGCGTATCACTGAATGACTTCTTTTTGGATAGGGCATGGCCTGATGTGTTGTAAAGCCTGTTTTCGTTACTGGCCAGGCCGTTGCATGCATCCGAAAGAAAAGCTGCCGGCACGACAGGTTGTTTTCCGAACTGCCGCATGCCGCAAAACAGCCGATCGGACTGTTCTGCACTTGGCCGGCAACAACGCGCGAGGGCCGGTCGCCGCTCTTCCATGGACGCGCCAGGCTTTCCGGTTTCTGGCGAAATTCCCTTGCCTTCCTCGACCGGGTTGAGATGCCAACAAGGAAAGGATTGCCATGCGGACCTGGTGCAGGCTAGCCGGCTCCTTCATTCTGTTCCTGATGTTGTTGTGGCCGCAAGTTGCAGCCGAGGCGCAACAGCCTTCCGAGCCCTTGAACGTCGGCCTCTTTGTCAACCCTCCCTTCGTCATGAAAGATAAGGGGCAGTTCACAGGCATGGCGATCAATCTTTGGGAGGGCCTCGCGGCTAAACTCGGCCGCCAGTATCGCTACGTCCAGTTCGACACCATTCGCGATCTGGTTGTGGCGACCGCTTCCGGCAAAGTCGACGTAGCGGTCACAAATTTGACGATCAATCAATCCCGCGCCGAACTGCTCGACTTCACCCAGCCCTGGTTCGACGGCGGCATGCGGATCATGATCAGGGAAAGGGCTTCGGCAACCTGATCGCGGGTCTTAGCGATGCCGGCTTCCTGAAAGCCTATGCCTGGATCGCCTTGATCATCCTGGCTGTCACGGTCCTGCTCACCTTCTTCGATCGCCAGTTCGACGAGGCTTTTCCCAAGCGGTGGCGCGACGGCTTTGCCGAGAGCTTCTATACGGTGATGTCTGTCGCGACATCCGGCAAGTCGCCTTCGCGAAAGAACCTGTTCGGCTGGGTCGGCCGTATCTGGCAGGGGCTATGGCTGGCCTGTGGTATCGCTGTCCTTGCCTATGTCACCTCGTCGGTGACGAGCGTGATGACCACCCTTTCTCTCACAAACAAGATCAATGGCCTCGCCGATCTGACCGACAGGCCGGTCGGTGTGCTGACGGGCACCGTCGAGGAGGATTTTGCTCGGCAACAGGGGCTGCAAACCCTCACCTACGCTGGGCTCGATCGCGCCGTCGAGGGTCTTGTGAATGGCGACGTCGCTGCAATCATCGCCGATGCCCCCGTTCTCGAATACCACGCCCATACCCACCCCGATCTACCGGTGAAGGTGGTCGGGCCGCTGTTCGAACCTGACAAGTACGGCTTCGCGCTTCCGCGACAGAGCCTCCTGACCCGCCCCCTGACGATAGAGGTGCTTGGCGCTCATGATGCGGGCGAGATCGATGATCTGCGGACCAAGTATTTTGGGTCTACTGAATGATGTTGGGAGGCAATCGGCGGTGAGGGTTTGGCTCCCGCCCCATCGCTCAACCGAAACCGACTATTTCGGCTTGCGGCCAAGGCCCATGGATCTGGCAGAGCGGTTTGCCGAATAATATGGCGGGGGTAGGGCTCGAACGATAGGTCAGCACCGGGAGATTTCACGCCGAGGCGACGGGCGCCGCGACGAGACTCAGCCCGTGAACGCTTTGAATGTGTCCTTGGAGGTCAGCATCGTCTCGCCCTTGAACGAGATCGAGAAATCACCAAGCTGATACTGGCCTTGGTCATTCTTCACCAGAATATCGCCATCAATCTTGTTGAAGCCACTCTCGATACCTTTGATGATCCTGTCGACGTAGCGTAGGTCGATCTTGACAGAGAGTATATCGTTCTTGGTCATCTGTTGCGCGAGACGTTGGAGCTTCGGGTCGTCGCCGATACTTTGCAGAAGCGTCTCAACGACCTCGGGACTGATGCGCGCCAACGCCGCGTTCAGAGCCGGCAATGCCTTCTCCAGGCTGAACAATGAATCGGAAGTCATCCTGCCTGCGTCGGCGTAGTTAAGGCTTTGGTTGCTGATCGCCTTGTTCGCCTGCGCCTGCGGGCTGCGGTCGGCGGCAGCCCCCATCTCGTCCTCGACAGCCCAAATATAGTCATGCTCGTCCATTGCCATCACCGTTTCCCGCGTCTCGCCGGCAGGGATGAAATAGCGCGCAACGGTGGAGTCTTCGTGCCGGCGGTCCGCCTCGACCATCGAGATGATGAAGCGCGTATACTCGGCATAGAGTTCGCCATAATTGGCCTTGCCGGCCAGCATATAGGGGTCGTCCGCCGTAGTCGTAGAAGCCGCGCCGATGGACGAAGTCGTCGGCACATCGGTCTTGGAGGTCTGGCCGAAGCCGCTGAACGGATCGTATTCGATGCCGTCCTCGTTGCCGGTCGCGCCCGGACGAATGACCGGGGCCTCGGTCCGCAGCGCTGTGCCCGCTTTGACGAAGGTCGGCTGGCCGGCGCCGGCAAAACCGCTTCTGGCCGACATCAGCTTCTGTATCGTGAAGGTTAGGTCCGAGGTGATCTGCATCGAGCGATCCTTGAATTTCACATGCCTTGGGTGCAATACACAGAATGAAGCACGGCAGTTAAGCAATGGTTGAAGTGGAGTGCCGGGAAAAAATAGTTATCCCGCCACCAAAATCGCTTGCCCAATATAATTCATCAGTAACTAATGTAGTTGCTTAAGTCATGAAGGCGACGAATCTTTGAAGCCGATTCCTTGGCCACGCCATGCTCAGTCATTGGCTGTCGATAATCCAAGTGATCTGAGCATAGAGCGAAGCCTCGGGCCGGGACGCTCGCGCGGCGATGCTGAGGTCGTTTATCGGCTCCCGGTGAGCGCGGCGCTCGAGCCGTGCGAATCGCTTACTGGATGGCGATGATGCCGTCGATGGCTCGCCATTCCGAAGGCCGGATCAGCCGGTGGTGGGCCACCCGAACCGAATGCAGCGGACCCTCGAGTTCGCGCTCCCAGTAGGATAAAAACCCGTGGAGTTCGGGAAAGTCGGGGGCAAGGTCGTAGTCCTGCCAGACATAGAGCTGAAGCAAGCTCGGATGGTCGGGCAGGCGATAGTGAATCTCTGCCGTGGTCAGGCCATAGCCTTCCATCTGGAGGCGGAATTCCTTGCTGACGCTTGCGACCATTCGTTTCTCCTTTCTGTCGGATATCAGGCGCCCAGCCTGTCGAAGAGATGAGGGAACTCGCCGGGCTCATGAGGTGGCGCCGAGGCGTCGCCGTCGAGCTTGAACAGCGCGTCCATGATCTGGTCGAACGACACTGGTTGGCTGGCGCCCGGCGGTTGGCGCAGTGCCGGCATGGAATAGACGGCGCAGGCATCCGACGCCCAGGAAGACAGGATGGCACGCTTTTCCCACAGGTCGAGCGTGTCGTCGCTCAGCACCTCTTCGGGATGGTTGAAGTGGCTGGCCGGCTGGAGCAGGCGGTCAAACGCGTGGTCGGATGTTTCGGCGGCCGGGGTGGAAGTGATCGGTGAATAAGTCTGTCGTTCCATCGATATGCTCCGTCTGCGAACAACTCCTTAGGAGGGTAAGCGGTTCCGGCGCCCGCGATGGCGCCGGCGGGGAGATAATTTGTTGGGTGGTGGCGGAAGATTCAAGCGGCGGCCCGTCCTCGCGGAATAAGGGCGTCCTCGCGGAATAAGCCTGCGTTAACAGGCTTTTGGCACTCGCAGTGCCCGAGTGCCAAATTTTTTTGGCCGGGCTCTTGAAACCGCAAACCGGCAAACTAGCTCGATATGCGCGCGCGATGCTGCAAAGGGTCGCAGCGTCCCCGTGCCGGTCCGATATGGTCGGTCCGGCGCGGAGGAGCCGTAGAAATTTGTTTGTCCAAAAGGAGAACGAAATGGCGTTCCGTCCATTGCATGACCGTATTCTGGTCCGCCGCGTCGAAGCCGAGGAAAAGACGGCGGGCGGCATCATCATTCCTGACACCGCCAAGGAAAAGCCGCAGGAAGGCGAGGTGCTCGCCACGGGTCCCGGCGCGCGCGACGACAGCGGCAAGCTGACCGAACTCGACGTCAAGGTCGGCGACCGCATCCTGTTCGGCAAATGGTCGGGCACCGAGATCCGGCTCGACGGCCAGGATTTGCTCATCATGAAGGAAAGCGACGTGATGGGCGTGATCGAGCAGGCCGAGCAAGTGAAGAAGGCTGCATGACGGCTTCTTCCAGATCCAACCGGTCAACGAATGCTGCCTAGATGAAGGAGTGATCCAATGGCTGCCAAAGAGGTGAAATTCCATACCGAAGCGCGCGAGAAGATGCTGCGCGGCGTCGACATCCTCGCCAACGCGGTGAAGGTGACACTCGGCCCCAAGGGGCGCAACGTCGTCATCGACAAGTCATTCGGCGCGCCGCGCATCACCAAGGACGGCGTCACTGTCGCCAAGGAGATCGAGCTTGAGGACAAGTTCGAGAACATGGGCGCGCAGATGGTGCGTGAGGTGGCCTCCAAGACCAGCGACATTGCCGGCGACGGCACCACGACGGCGACCGTTCTGGCGCAGGCCATCGTCCAGGAAGGCGCGAAGGCCGTTGCCGCCGGCATGAACCCGATGGATTTGAAGCGCGGCATCGACAAGGCGGTCGACGCGATCGTCGCCGAGCTGAAGGCCAATGCCCGCAACGTGACCAGGAACGACGAAATCGCGCAGGTCGGCACCATCTCGGCCAATGGCGATGCCGAGATCGGCCGCTTCCTCGCCCAGGCGATGGAAAAGGTCGGCAATGAAGGGGTGATCACGGTCGAGGAAGCCAAGACCGCCGAGACTGAACTCGAAGTTGTCGAAGGCATGCAGTTCGACCGCGGCTATCTCTCGCCCTATTTCATCACCAACCAGGACAAGATGCGCGTGGAGCTCGAGGAGCCCTATGTGCTGATCCACGAGAAGAAGCTCTCCAACCTGCAGGCGATGCTGCCCGTGCTCGAAGCCGCGGTGCAGTCTTCCAAGCCGCTGCTGATCATCGCCGAGGACGTCGAGGGCGAGGCGCTGGCGACGCTGGTCGTCAACAAGCTGCGCGGCGGCCTGAAGGTCGCGGCCGTCAAGGCGCCAGGCTTCGGCGACCGCCGCAAGGCCATGCTGGAAGACATCGCCATTCTCACCGGCGGCACCGCGATCAGCGAGGATCTCGGCATCAAGCTGGAGAATGTCACGCTGCAGATGCTTGGTCGCGCCAAGAAGGTGGTGATCGAGAAGGAGAACACCACCATTGTCGATGGTGTCGGGCGCAAGGAAGAGATCCAGGGCCGCATTGCCCAGATCAAGGCTCAGATCGAGGAGACCACCTCCGACTACGACCGCGAGAAGCTGCAGGAGCGGCTGGCCAAGCTCGCCGGCGGCGTCGCGGTGATCCGGGTCGGCGGCTCGACCGAGGTCGAGGTCAAGGAGCGCAAGGATCGCGTCGACGACGCACTGCACGCGACCCGCGCTGCGGTGGAGGAGGGCGTGCTGCCCGGCGGCGGCGTCGCGTTGCTGAGGGCCGCCAAGGCGCTAGATGCTGTGCAGACCGACAATGCGGACCAGCGAACCGGGGTCGAGATCGTTCGCCGCGCCATAGAAACGCCGGTCCGCCAGATCGCCGAGAATGCAGGCGCGGAGGGGTCGATCATCGTCGGCAAGCTGCGCGAGAGGAACGAGTTCGGCTGGGGTTGGAACGCCCAGACCAACGAATTCGGCGATCTCTACAGCCAGGGCGTGATCGACCCGGCGAAAGTGGTACGCGCAGCTCTTCAGGACGCGGCATCAGTCGCCGGCCTGCTCGTGACGACCGAAGCGATGGTAGCCGAGAAGCCGAAGAAGGAAGCCGCCACCCCGGCCATGCCGGCCGGCGCCGGTATGGACTTCTGAGGTCGCGGCCAATCCGCCCGCTCCCCACGGGGAGCGGGCATCAGTCGGAAAAAAGTGGAGGTATACATGGATGCAATGGCTGGCCTCGGAGCCGTACCGGCGCCGACGCATCAGGCAAAGGAATTCCTGGCCTACGAGACTGAATGCAGGAGCGCACTGCAGCCGCTGCTGGCGGGGCTGCTCGACATGGCCGAAGCCGCCGGCTGGAACCGGCGTACCGCGGCGTCGACGCTGATGTTCCTTGCCGCGCAGCAGGTGTCGGCCGCTGCCAAGGCGTCCGCCGGCGGCTGAACTGGCGAGCGCTGTTTAGCGATCTTCGTCCTGTTGCATGCGACGGAAAACATTTGCTGTTGTGGAGGTGGAGATGTGATTGCGGGCCGGTTGCGTGAATGCCTGAAAATACTGAGATGGGAGGCGGGCGACCTGGCGGCCGAACTTGGCTGTCCGCAAAGCGAGGTCGCATCCTGGCTTGATGGCCGCAATCCGTCTCCGCTTGCGGTTATCGCTTGGCTGGAGGCGCTGGTGAAGGCGCACAGGGCGCTGCCGGCGCCGGGCCGATGCGTTCCGTCGCTCGGCGCGGCCAGTGTCGGGCCGGCCAAGCTCGAATTGACCGGATCGAGCTTGCCAGGACCGAACTGGGCGCGATCGGCGGCGCCGAAACGGCTATTCAATCCTCGATACAAGACGTCCAGCCCCATCCATCCTAGTCCCGGCGGGCCGCGCTCTTCGGTCTTCGGTCCGCCGCAGGTCCTGCACAATCGAGAGGAGGCACGAGCCATGAATCATGGGCAGTTCAAGGAACCGGTCACCCTTCTGGTCGGAATGGGTTTTCCGAGGAAGATCGACAGCGTGATGGAAGCCTATGCCCTGCTGCAGGATTGGCCGGCCGCCAGCCGCAATGGCGCCCATGCCGTCGCACTCAACGCTTGCAGGGCCGGCATCGCCGGTGAGATCGATGCGGAGACGGTGCGGGCCACCCTGGTCACCTTCGCGCGCCGCAACGACCTACTTGTGCCGGATATGGCGTCGCCGCCGGCAGCGGTAGCGAATGGTGCGCTGCACGAGGTGAGTTGACGACGACGCATGGCCGATCGGGCATTGCCAATGGTTTGAAGAAACCGCCCGACCATGGGCTCAGGGTTCCTTGGCGGCCTTGCAGCCGGAGCCATCTTTCCCGGCGGCAGTTCTCTTTGACCACAAAAACGTCAAAAAAGTATCGGTCAGATGGACAGACCGTGGTGGCGGCGGCAGGGATTGCCGCCTAAGCTTTGATCACTGCAGAGAGCGGCATACGCGGCCTGCGGAGAGGGCGCTGTAACTGGTCGCATGACTGGACCGGTGCCGGGAGGAACGGGCATGAATCCGGACTTGGAAGTCGTCCAGATCAGACGCGGTGAGTCGTTCAAGGCGTGGGCTCACGGCTATCCCTTCCGCACCGTGCGTTGGCACTTCCATCCTGAATACGAGATCCACCTGGTCGTCGCCACCACCGGCCGCTACTTCGTCGGCGACTTTATCGGCGAGTTCGAGCCGGGCAATCTAGTGCTCACCGGCCCCAATCTGCCGCACAACTGGGTCAGCGACGTACCGCCGGGCGAAAGTGTGCCGCTGCGCGGACGTGTCGTCCAGTTCTCGGAAGCATTCATCGCCGAATCGACGGCGGCCCTTCCCGAGCTTGCCGCCTGCGCCGGTATCCTGGAAATCAGCCGTCGCGGCGCGCTGTTCTCGCCGGCGACGGCGGAACTTGCAGCACCGCTGCTTGCCGAACTGGTCGAGGCGCAGGGCGTGCGCCGCCTCTCGCTGTTCATGGGCGTGCTCGACATTCTGAGCCGTGCCAGCGATGTGCGCACGCTGACCAGCGCCGGTTATCTTCCCGATCCGTCAGGTTTCATGTCGGCGGGTATCAACAAGGCGCTGGCTTACATCAATGGGCATTTGACCGAGCCGTTCAGCGAAGGCGACCTTGCCGAAATCGCCGGGCGTAGCCCCAGCGCATTTTCGCGCAGCTTCCGTCGCCACACCGGCATGGCGCTGGTGGAATATGTGAACCGGCTGCGCATCAATCTCGCCTGCCAGCTGTTGATGAGCGAAGGCCAGATGTCGATCACCGAGATCTGCTACGCCGCCGGCTACAACAATATCTCGAACTTCAACCGCCGGTTCCTGGCACAGAAGGGCATGTCGCCTTCGCGTTTCCGGGTATTGCTGGCGGAAAACATCAATGCGGAGATTGCCGCCTAACAGGGAGGAACCGGGAGGAGCCGAGACTTAGGGAAGGAATGACGCGGGATGCGCTCGAGGCTTCCCGTGCTGGAGATCGCTTGTCCTGAAATCCAGCAACTGGGGCTGATCGTCTTCGATCATGCCCAGGAGGATGCGTTAACGGCTGGCTGGGGATCGAGCAGATCCGCCAGAGGGGCGCGGGTCGCACTCCTCGCAACAGTCGGACTTGAAGTCAAGCTTGGCGCCATGTGGCGCTCAGGTTTCGTGAAACCATTTTTGAAACGGAGACATTCGAATGACCAGATTTGCTTGGAAATCGACCGGTGCGGCAGCGCTCGCACTCTCTCTCCTCGGTGGCACGGCTGCCTTTGCCGAGCCGGTCACCGACGCCACCGTCGCCTTCCTGATGCCCGACCAGGCCTCGACCCGCTACGAGCAGCATGATTATCCCGGCTTCGCCGCCGAGATGAAGAAGCTGTGCCCTGGCTGCAAAGTGCTCTACCAGAACGCCGATGCCGACGCCTCGCGCCAGCAGCAGCAGTTCAACTCGGTGATCTCGCAAGGCGCCAAGGCGATCGTGCTCGACCCGGTCGACTCGACCGCCGCCGCCTCGCTGGTCAAGCTGGCGCAGAGCCAGGGCATCAAGGTCATCGCCTATGACCGGCCGATCCCGACAGCACCGGCCGACTTCTATGTCTCGTTCAACAATGAAGGCATCGGCAAGGCCATCGCCGACTCGCTGGTCGAGCACCTGAAGGCGCTCAAGGTCGATCCGGCGACCGGCGGCGTGCTGCAGATCAACGGCTCGCCGACCGACGCGGCGGCCGGCCTGATCAAGAAGGGCATCCACGAAGGTCTCGACAACAGCGGCTACCAGATCCTGGCCGAATACGACACGCCGGAATGGGCTCCGCCGAAGGCGCAGCAATGGGCCGGCGGCCAGATCACCCGGTTCGGTCCGAAGATCCTCGGCGTCGTCGCGGCCAATGACGGTACCGGTGGCGGCGCCATCGCGGCCTTCAAGGCCGCCGGCGTCGATCCGGTGCCGCCGGTGACCGGCAATGACGCGACGATCGCGGCACTGCAGCTGATCATCGCCGGCGACCAGTACAACACCATCTCCAAACCGAGCGAGATCGTGGCGGCGGCTGCCGCCAACGTCGCCATCAAGCTGCTTTCGGGCGAGAAGCCGAAGGCCGAGATGACGCTGTACGACACACCCTCGCAGCTGTTCACGCCGGCGGTAGTGACGCAGGAAAACCTGAAGGCCGAGATCATCGACAAGAAGATCAACACCGCGGCCGAACTCTGCGTCGATCGTTACGCGGAAGGCTGCAAGAAGCTGGGCATCGGGAACTGACCGCGACCCTTGCCCGCTCCGCTGTCTGGCCGCCCCGCGGTGGCCAGACAGCGCACTTCCTCGAACCGGTCTTTGAAAGGTCTCTGGCATGATTGACACCCCGAACGGACCGGTTCCGACAGGCGAGCTGGTGCTCAGCCTGCGCGGCATTTCGAAGCATTTCGGCGCCGTCTCGGCGCTCACCGACATCGATCTCGATGTCCATGCCGGCGAGGTGGTGGCCCTGGTCGGCGACAATGGCGCCGGCAAGTCGACCTTGGTCAAGATTCTTGCCGGCGTGCATCAGCCGAGCTCGGGCACGATCAGCTATCGCGGCAAGCAGGTGACGCTGGCCGACCCGAGTGCGGCGCTGACGCTCGGCATCGCCACCGTGTTCCAGGATCTGGCGCTGTGCGAGAACCTCGACATCGTCGCCAACATCTTCCTCGGCCGCGAACTCAGCCCGCTGCGGCTGGACGAGGTGGCGATGGAAGTCCGCGCCTGGACGCTGCTCAACGAGCTGTCGGCGCGCATCCCCAGTGTCCGCGAAGTCGTTGCCTCACTGTCGGGCGGCCAGCGCCAGACGGTGGCGATCGCCCGCTCGCTGCTGCTCGAACCCAAGCTTATCCTGCTTGACGAGCCGACGGCGGCGCTCGGTGTGGCGCAGACGGCGGAAGTGCTCAATCTGATCGAGCGGGTGCGCGACCGCGGCCTCGGCGTCGTCATCATCAGCCACAATATGGAAGACGTGCGCGCTGTCGCCGACCGCATCGTCGTGCTGCGGCTCGGCCGCAACAACGGCATCTTCTCGCCCGATGCCTCGAACCAGGAACTGGTCAGCGCCATCACCGGCGCGTCGAACAATTCGGTGTCGCGACGCGCCGAGCGCAGACAGTCCCAGCAAACTCCCCGGCAAGATCAGACCCAGGAGCCACGCCCATGAACCGTGACGTGCAACAAGCTGCCCCAGTCGCACCGCAGCTCGACCGCGCCGACGTGCGCGTCAAGCACGAGGCCGGCTTAAGCGGCGCCATCCGCAGGTTCTTCGACCGGGTCCGCTCCGGCGATCTCGGCTCGTTGCCGGTCATCGTCGGGCTGGTCATCATCTGGACGGTGTTCGCCAGCATCAACCCTATCTTCCTGTCGAGCAGCAATTTGGTCAACCTGCTGTTCGATTGCTCGACAGTCGGCGTCATCTCGCTCGGCATCGTCTGCGTTTTGATGGTTGGCGAGATCGACCTGTCGGTCGGTTCGATCAGCGGCTTTGCCTCGGCGATGGTCGGCACGCTGTGGGTCAACCAGGGCTGGCCGGTGGCGCTCGCCATTCTCGCCGCTATCGCCGTCGGCGGCTTCATCGGCGCGCTCTATGCGCTGCTGTTCAACCGGCTCGGCATGCCGAGCTTCGTCTCGACATTGGCCGGCCTGCTAGCGGTGCTTGGACTGCAGCTCTACATCCTCGGCTCGACCGGTTCGATCAACCTGCCTTACGGCTCGAACCTGGTGAATTTCGGCCAGCTGCTGGTGATGCCTAAATTCTTGTCGTTCGGGCTGGCGGCCGTTCCCGGCATCGTCATGCTGATCACCGGCCTGCGCACCGTTGCGCGCCGCCGCGCCGCCAATCTGTCCGCGCGTTCGACGAGCGGTCTCATCACGCGCGCGGTCGTCATCACGGTCATTCTCGAACTCATCGTCTTCTATCTCAACCAGGCGCGCGGCATTCCGTGGATGTTCGGTCTGTTCGTCGGCCTTGTCATATCAATGCATTACGCGCTGACGCGGACGAAATGGGGCCGTTCGATGTCGGCGGTCGGCGGCAACCGCGAGGCGGCACGGCGCGCCGGCATCAATGTGCGGCTGATCTATTCGAGCGCCTTCGTGCTGTGCTCGATGCTTGCGGCTTTCGGCGGCGTGCTGTCGGCGGCCCGCCTTGCCTCGGCCAGCCAGCAGGCAGGCACCGGCGACGTCAACCTCAACGCCATTGCGGCGGCCGTCATCGGCGGCACCAGCCTGTTCGGCGGCCGCGGCAGCGCCTATTCGGCACTGCTCGGCATCATCGTCATCCAGTCGATCGCCAGCGGCCTGACGCTGCTCGATCTGTCCTCGTCGCTTCGGTACATGATCACCGGCGCCGTGCTTGCCATTGCAGTCATCGTCGACTCGCTGGCACGCCGCTCGCGTGTCTCGCATGGCCGGGCCTGAACCCATCAACAGGAAGCAAGACATGAGCGAAGAACTGTCCGGAAAAGTTGCCGCCGTCACCGGCGCGGCATCAGGCATCGGTCTCGAATGCGCCAGGCATATGCTGGCGGCCGGCGCCACCGTGGTGCTGGTCGACCGCGCCGAGGCGACGCTGAACAAACTGTGCGCCGAGCTTGGCCCCAAGGCGATCCCGCTGGTGATCGACCTGGTGCAGCCCGCAAGCGTCGTCACCATGATGCCGCGGATCCTGGAGAAGGCCGGCCAGCTCGACATCTTCCATGCCAATGCCGGCGCCTATGTCGGCGGCGAGGTGGCGACCGGCGATCCCGACGTCTGGGATCGCATGCTCAACCTCAACATCAATGCCTGCTTCCGTTCGATACAGGCGGTGCTGCCGCACATGATCGAACGAAAGACCGGCGACATCATCGTCACCAGTTCGATCGCCGGGCTGGTCCCTGTGGTCTGGGAGCCGATCTACACGGCTTCCAAACACGCCGTGCAGGCCTTCGTCCATACCGTGCGTCGGCAGGTCGCCAAGCACGGGCTGCGCGTCGGTGCGGTGGCGCCGGGCCCAGTGGTGACGGCACTGGTCGATGACTGGCCGAAAGCCAAGCTCGAGGAAGAGCTCGCCGCAGGCGGCCTGATGCAGCCGCGCGAAGTGGCCGAGGCCGTCATGTTCATGCTGACCCGGCCAAGAAACGTGACGATCAGGGATCTGGTGATTTTGCCGCAGAGCAATGATCTCTAAGTGAGTAGCGAATAGGGAGTAGCGAATAGGAAAGAATCCAACGACTTACCTATTCGCTATTCGCTATTCGCTATTCGCTATTCGCTATTCGCTGTTCGCTGTTCGCTAAACCAAAGGTTTCTCCCCCATGCCCCACTATCTCGGCATCGACGTCGGCACCGGCAGCGCGCGGGCCGGGGTGTTCGACCGATCCGGAAAGCTGCTTGCCTCGGCCAAGCAGGATATCGAGGTCTGGCGCGAGGCCGGCGATATTGTCGAGCAGTCGAGCGATGACATCTGGCGGGCGGTGTGCATCGTGGTCCGCGCGGCCGTCGCGCAATCGGGCGTAGCGCCCGAGGCGATTGCCGGCATCGGCTTCGATGCCACCTGTTCGCTGGTGGTGCTGGGCGAGGGCGGCGTGCCGTTGCCGGTTGGCCCGTCCGGCAATGCCGAACGCAACATCATCGTCTGGATGGATCATCGCGCGGTCGAGCAGACGCGCCGCATCAACCGCAGCGGCGAGGCGGTGCTGAACTATGTCGGCGGAGTCATCTCGCCGGAAATGGAAACGCCGAAACTCCTGTGGCTGGCCGAAAACCTGCCCGCCACTTTCAATGCCGCCTGGCAGTTCCTGGACCTGGCCGACTTTCTCACCTGGCGGGCGACCGGCAGCCTTGCGCGCTCGGTGTGCACGGTGACCTGCAAATGGACGTATCTGGCGCATGAGAGCCGCTGGGACGAGACCTATTTCCGCAAGATCGGCCTCGGAGCGCTTGCCGATGAGGGGTTCGCCCGCATCGGCACCGAGATCGTACCGGCAGGTGCCGCACTCGGTGGTGGACTGACCGCGCAGGCAGCAGCGGACCTTGGGCTCATCGGCGGTACGGCGGTGGCGGCAGGCCTGATCGACGCCCATGCCGGCGGCGTCGGCACGGTTGGCGCGCGCGGCGCGTTCGGCAGCGTTCTGTCGCGCATGGCCTATGTCTTCGGCACCTCTGCCTGCACCATGTCATCGACGGCGCAACCGGCCTTCGTCGACGGCGTCTGGGGACCGTATTTCTCGGCCATGGTGCCGGGCCTGTGGCTGAACGAGGGCGGCCAATCGGCGGCCGGTGCGGCCATCGACCATCTGGTGCGCATGCACCCGGCAAGCGGCGAAGCCACGGCGAGGGCGCAGGCCGACGGCCTCAGCCTCAGCGCCTGGCTATCGCTGCAGGCGCAAAGCCGTAAGGGAGCCACGGCGACGCCGGCCCTGGTCGGCGGCGTCCATGTCGTGCCGGAATTCCTCGGCAACCGCGCGCCCTTCGCCGATCCGGACGCGCGTGCGCTGCTTGCCGGGCTCGATCTCGACACCAGTCTCGACAGCCTGGTCGGGCTCTATGTCGCCGGCGTCTGCGGGTTGGGCTACGGTGCGCGCCAGATCGTGCGGGCCGAGCATGAGAAAGGCATCCCGGTGGACACCATCGTCGTCAGCGGCGGCGCTGGCCAAAGCCCGCTGGTGCGCCAGCTGCTGGCCGACACGACTGGCATGGTGGTGGTCGCGTCGACCTCGCCGGAGCCGGTGCTGCTCGGCTCGGCGATGCTGGGCGCTGTCGCCGCGGGAACCTACAAGGATGTCGCGGCGGCCATGGCCGGCATGTCGGAACTCGGCGAGGTCTATCATCCCGACGCTACGCTGGCCGGCTGGCATGCCAAGCGCTTCGCCGCTTTCGAGCTGCTGCAGCAAGCCGGCAAGGCGATCAGGGGTTAAACGGGCAACTTCTGTCCGGCTTTGTCAGGAGTGTGGCGAACACCGCTTGGCGATGATGCCGGAAGCTGGCAGCTTTGTTCTGTCGCGACGAGGGCAGGGCGGCAGGACCAGGAGGCTCGATGGCAGACGAAGCGAAACCGCCCGTGCCATTCGCATCGGATGCGGTGCCATGGACGGATTGGTCCGTCGTGCCACGCTTCAGCGTGCGCTACCGGCATTTGTCGCTGGCCGCGCTGGGCGAAAACCACCATGTCGGCGTGGCGATCGAGGAGTTGCCGGCGGGCAAGCAGAGCTCGCCGGCGCATTACCATATCCTCGAGGAAGAGCATGTCTTCATCCTCGAAGGGGCGCTGACCGCGCAGGTCGGAGACGCCGCCTATGCCATGAAGGCCGGCGACTATATCTGCTTTCCGGCGGGTGCGGCGGCGGGGCATTGCCTGATCAACACCAGCGACGCGCCGTGCCGCTACGTCATCGTCGGCGAGCGCAACCCGAACGAGGTCGTCGTCTACACCGCCTCCAACAAGGTTCTGGTGCGCGCGCTGGGCAGCCGCGCGATCTTCGATCTCGCGGCGACCCGAAGCTACTGGGATGGCGAGGACACCGGCCTTGCCGCCGGCGATCCGTTGCCGTCGGATGGCACGACCGGTGTCACTAGACCCCCGGCCGCGCCGATCCCGCCGATCGCCAGCGATTCCGTCGAATGGAAGGTCGAAGGCGAAGGCCCGCGGTTCGGCGGCCGGTCCAGGCATCTGACCTATGCCGCCTTGGGGCGGTCCGACTATCATGTCGGCATGCTGATCGAGGCGCCGGCGCCCGGCATGCGCCTGGCGCCCCGGCACTACCACATGCGGGAAGAGGAGCATGCGCTGATCCTGGAAGGGCAGGTGACGCTGCTGCTTGGCGAGGAGCGCCACGAGATGAAAGCCGGCGACTATGTCTGCTTTCCGGCCGGCCTGGCAGTCGGACATTCCTTCCTCAACAGCGGTAGCGGACCATGCCGCTATTTGATGATCGGCGAGAAAAATCCCAATGAGGTCTGCGTCTATCCCGATTCCAACAAGATGGCTGTCGACGCCCTGCGCCGGCGCGACGGCATTTTCGATATGGCAGCGGTGAGGCGTTACTGGGACGGCGAAGAGACGGAATGATGCCTCGCCGTTCCCTACTCACAAATCTTTCTCCGCCAGTTCCCTGAACTCATCGGGCACCGAACGCGCCGCTTCCAGCGCCACCGTGCCGTAGCCGACCGCCTGTTTGCCGAAGCGTTCGCGGATCTTGTCGATGGCGCGGTCGGCATCGAAGCGCGCCAGGCCTTTCCTCGAGCCCGGGCGGCGCTTGTCGTCGACGAGGCCGAGCGGCAGTTCGAGCTGCAGCTCGAAGCTTTCCTCGAGATGCGAGACCGAGATCGCCAGCAGAGAAATCAGCTTCTCGCGCGGGTGGTCGGCGAGCACGCCGCGCACCAGATCGCCGGCGACCTCGGCCAACATCGTTGTCGCCGAGATCGGCTGGTCCAGCGTGATCGAGCGCGTGACGGCATTGAGATCGGCAAAGCGAACGCGGACGGTCACCGTGCGGCCGGGTCTCGCCTTGGCGCGCAGCCGGCTGGCGACACGGTCGGCCAGATGCAGCAGCGTGGGCACGATGACCCGCTCCACGGCAGGTTTTTGGCCAAGCGCCGACTGCGCGCCGGCCGAATGCGCCCGGCGCTTCGTCTGCAGTTTGCGCGGGTCGCGGTTCCATGACAGGGCAGCGAGCTTTTCGCCGGCGGCGGGACCGAGCAGCCGCGTCAGCGCGCCGCTGTGGGTCCTGGCCAGCTCTCCGATTGTCTCGACGCCGATTTCGGCCAGCCGCGCCCTGGTCGCCGGCCCGACGCCCCACATCAGCCCGACCGGCAGATCGTGCAGGAAGGCGATCTCGGTGCCGGGCTCGACGATCACCAGCCCGTCGGGCTTGGCGACCTGCGAGGCGATCTTGGCCAGGTGCTTGGTGCGGGCGACGCCGATCGAGATCGGCAGGCCAAGTTCGGCGCGTACCCGGCGACGGATGATCGTTGCGATCTCTTGTGGGGAGCCGAACAGATGCGTGCAGCCGGCGACATCGGCAAAGGCCTCGTCGATGGAGATGCGCTCGACCAGCGGCGTGAAATCGTCGAGCACCTTGATCGCCGCGTCGCCCAGCCGCTGGTAGTGGCTGAAATTGCCGCCGACGAAGATCAGCTGCGGGCAGAGCTCGCGCGCCTTGCGCCCCGGCATGCCGCCGCGCACGCCGAAGGCGCGCGCCTCATAGGAGGCGGCGAGCACGACACCGCCACCGACCGCGATCGGCTTGCCGCGCAGCGACGGGTCGAGCAACTGCTCGACCGAGGCATAGAAGGCGTCGAGATCGGCATGCAGGATGGTGGCTGTGGTTTCCATCCGGCCGCACATCTACAGTTGCTGATAGACATGAACAAATAGAGAACAAAAGGGGGTGATTGTCAAGCAAGAGGTGATTTCTTGAAGCCCATCCGTAGCAGTGCTGCTTTTCTCAAGTCCGGAACTGCGACCGCCTAGACGATATGCTCCGCCAGCAGCGCCGCCTTCATGGCCTCCAGAGCGGGCTCGCCGCCCGCCGCCAGCTCGTCGGCGACCCGTGCGAGCTTGTCGTCGGCCTTGCGGTGCTTGCTTCCCCAGGCGCCAAGCGTGGCCAGCACGGGCAGCAGGTCGATGCCGGCCTCGGTCAGCCGATAGACTGTCTTCAGCCCATGCGTCGGGTCCTCGCTGCGGGTGAGGATGCCTTCGTCCTGAAGGGTCTGCAGCCGCTCGGCCAGCGTGCGCGACGAGATGCCCTCGTCGGACTGCAGGAATTCACGAAAATGCCTTTTCCCGGCGAAGACCAGGTCGCGGATGATGAGCAGAGTCCAGCGGTCGCCGAGCAATTCGAGCGACAAGTTGATCGGGCAGCCGGATCTTTTCCGCGTCGACATCTGTGGTTCCATTTTTAAAGCAATTTACTATTGATACCGTTTTCGTCCTGTGTCAATGGTTCCAAATGTAAACCATATAACGCTGGTCGCGACGGCTCACTGGGCGCACGCTTTAAGCCGGCACAAACCGAAGGAGAGTAACGATGAAAAAGCTGATCCTTCAAATGCAGATGTCGGTCGATGGCTTTGTCGGCGCCAATGAGGATCATGCCTGGCAGCTCTGGGAATGGGGTGACGAGAGCGCCTGGGACGACGAGCTGAAGCAGGACTTCAACGCCGTCTTCGCCGGCATCGACACCATCCTGCTCAGCCGCAAGATGGCGCAGGAGGGCTATCTTGCCCATTGGGGTAATGCGGCGAAGAAATTTCCGCGCGATCCCTTCTATGCGTTCGCGCAGCGCGTCGTCGACGCCCGCAAGATGGTGCTGAGCGACAAGCTCAAGCATTCGGCTTGGGAGCCGGCCTGGGAGCGCACGAGGGTGGCCAGCGGCGACCTGCCGCGCGAAATCGGTGCGCTGAAGGTGGGCGAGGGCGGTGACATGGCCGTCTTCGGCGGCGCCGGCTTTGCGTCGGCGCTGATCGCGGCCGGGCTGGTCGACGAGTTCCAGCTGTTCATCAATCCGGCGGTGTTGGGGGCAGGACGCCGGATTTTCGACCAGGGCGGTTTCCAAAACCTGCGGCTGCTCGGCTCGAAGGCCTATAGCTGCGGCATGGTGGTCAACCGTTACGGATCGGTGGGGTAGGGAGAGAGAAGATCCGGGACCTGACGTATCCTTTTTGTCCGCCCGTTCGTCTCTGTCCTTGAAGGTCGCGCAGCCCGCGATCCGTAACCCGGGAGACCAGCATGGCGAGCATACAGAGCGAGGCGAACAGGAACCACTACGCGACGATCGCCGCCAATGCGGGCAAGCTGACCAGCCCGCAAGCGATCATCGACCACAACGACACGCATTGGACAGCACTGACCGGCGAACCCGGCGGCGTCGACTATATCGAGGTCGATGCCGGCGGCGTGCCGGCGATGTGGACGGTGCCGAAGGGCGCCGACGAGGGGCGTGTGCTGCTCTATGCGCATGGCGGCGGCTTCATCGGCGGCTCGATCTATACGCACCGCAAGCTGGTCGGGCATCTGGCCAAGGCCGTCGGCTGCCGGGCGCTGCTCTACGACTATCCGCTGGCGCACCGGGCCAAGTATCCGGCCCAGCTCGATGCGGCGATGAAGGTCTGGAACTGGCTCGCCGATCGGGGCTTCGATGCCGGCCACATCGTGCTTGCCGGCGATTCCTGCGGCGCGATCCTGACCTATGGCGTCCTGCAGCGGCTGCGTGCGCAAGGGCGGCCGCTGCCCGTCGCCGCGCTGATCATCTCCGGCTGGTTCGACATGGCGCTGACCGCCGCCAGCTACGAGACCAACCGCGACAAGGACCCGGCCTTCGCCAAGGCCGCCGTCGACTGGCTGGTGACCAACTTCATCGGTGACCGCGACCGGCTCGATCCGGAGGTCAGCACTCTCTATGCCGACCTCACCGGTTTTCCGCCTGTGTTCCTGCAGGCCGGTGCGGACGAGACGCTGGTCGACGAAAGCCGCATGTTCGCCGAGCGTGCCAGGCTGGCCGGGGTCGAGACGCGGCTCGATGTCTTTGACGGCATGCTGCACTCCTTCCAGATGATGGCCGGCCGGGCGCCGGAAGCAGATGACGCGATCGGCCGCCTGGCCGCCTGGGTGCGGCCGAGACTGGGCTTGCCCGATGCCAGCAAGGCTGCTGGCGACAGGGCGGCCTGACCATGCGCCAGCTGATCGTGTCGAACTCTCACTTGTGGAAGCGTGGCGCTTGCGCAAAGGTGTGGTGATGCCGCGATGAACCAGCAGATCCGCAAATCCCGTCAGACGCCGCAAGGGATGCAACCGAGTCTCGACCCCGAAGGGCTGTACGACCTGCGCTACGCGGCGTTCCTGGCGACCGTCTCGCATCTGCGCGTCAGGTTGCACCGCTACTGCGCGCGCATGACCGGTTCGGCCCTCGATGGCGAGGACATCATGCAAGAGGCGCTGTTCGAGGCCTATCGCAAGATCGAACGGCTCGACGATGCGCAGGCGCTGCGGCCCTGGCTGTTCCGCATCGCCCACAACCGCTGCATTGACTACATCAGAAGCCGCCGCGCGCGGCAGCGGGCCGAGGCTGGCTATGCCGGCGACGACATCGTGCTGCCTGTCGAGCCCGCCGGTCCCGGCGCCGGCCGTGCCATCGAGCGGCTGGTCATGCACCTGCCGCCGAAGGAGCGCGCCTGCGTGCTGCTCAAGGATGTCTTCGACCATTCGCTTGAGGAAATCGCCGACCTGGTCGACTCGACGTCCGGTGGCGTCAAGGCGGCGCTCAATCGTGGCCGTGCCAAGCTCGCCGCCTTGCCGGCGCAACCGGGCGCAGCACCCGCACACGATCCCGAACTGGCGCGGCTGCTCGGCCGCTATGTCGAATTGTTCAACAGGCGAGACTGGGACGGGGTGCGAGCGCTGACCAGTGCCGATGCGCGGCTGCGGGTCTCGGATTGCTACAACGGCCTGCTGTCAGGCTCGCCCTACTTCATCGAATATGAGCGCAGCGAGCTGCCTTGGCGCATGCGGCCGGGCGTGATCGAAGGGAAGATCGTGCTGGTCGTCGACAGGCTGCATGGCGAGGTCTGGCGGCCGGCGTATCTGGTGCGGATCCACGCCGCCGACGGTCTGATCGACCGCATCGCCGACTATTATGCATGTCCGTGGATCCTGGATATGGTCTCCGAGGACGCGGAATGAAGCGCCCCTCGTCCATGACGCTCACTTGGCATCGTGAAAAATGATGCCGACCGTGTGGCGCATGCCAGAGCGCAGCCGGCTGACGCCGTGGCGCAGATTGACGCGGTAGTTGCCCTTGGTTCCCTGCACCGGCCGGTTGTGGACGGCGAAGACAACGGCGTCGCCCTGGCGCAACGGCACCACCTCGACCCGGCTCTGCATGCGCGGCCGCTGTTCGGTCAGCGCGAACTCGCCGCCGGTGAAATCGTGGCCCGGCTCGGACAGCAGGATTGCCACCTGCAGCGGGAAGGCGAGGTCGCCGTAGAGATCCTGGTGCAGGCAGTTGAAGTCGCCAGGCACATATTGCAGCAGAAGCGGCGTCGGCCGCGTCTGGCCTGCGGCATGGCATTGTTCGAGAAACGCGGCATGCGTCGCGGGGTAGCGCATGGCTTGCCCCATGCGCTCGTTCCAGCGGTTGGCGACCTCGGCCAGCTTGGGATAGAGCGCGCTGTGCAGGCCGCCGAGCAAGTCCGGCATGGGATAGCGGAAATAGCGGTACTCGCCCTTGCCGAAGCCGTGCCTGGCCATATGGATATGGCTGCGGAAATGCTGCTCATCCGAATAGAGGCCGGCGATCTGCCGGCACTCCTGCGGCGAGAGCAATTTCTCGATCACCGCACAGCCGAAGCCGTCGAGTTCGGCGGCAAGCGCCGGCCAGTCGTAACCGGCGATGCGTGTCTCGGCGGCTTCGACCACGCATGGGGCGACCTTGGCGTGGGCGTTCATATCGCAGCCTCCTTGTCGAGCAGAGTGCGCTTGCGCTCGACGCCCCAGCGGTAGCCGGACAGCGTGCCGTCGGTGTGGACGACGCGGTGGCAGGGAATGCCGAGCGCGATGGCGTTGCCCGCACAGGCCGTTGCCACGGCACGGGCGCCGCTCGGTTGGCCGAGCCGCCGGGCCAGCGCTGTGTAGGTGATGGTGGCGCCGCACGGGATAGCGCGCAACGCGGCCCAGACCCGTTGCTGGAATGGCGTGCCGTGGCGCATGTCGAACGGCATGTCGAGGCCGGCGGCCGGCGTTTCGACGAAGCGCGCGATTGCCGCGAGATCGTCGCGCAGGGCGGGCTCGTCTTCGACCAGCATCTTGCCGGGGAAGCGATGGCCAAGGTCCTGCCCCAGTGCGTCGGAATCCGAGCCGATCAGGATGGCGCAGATACCGATATCGCTGCGCGCCGCCAGGATGTTGCCGATCGCGGATTGCCCGATGGCGTAGACGATGGTGTCGAGGGTGGCATGGATGGTTGCCGGTGCGGCGATTTGAGTTTGCATGAGGTTCATTGCCTTTACTCCTTTGCCTGAACCCTACAGAGACGGCTTCTCGCAGTCACTCCGGTGCTTGCTTTCAAATTCGAATCTCCAAGGTAGGTGCTCTACGGCGCCCCCCTCTGTCCTGCCGGACATCTCCCCCTCAAGTGGGGAGATTGGCAGCTTCAGCGCCTCGCTCATTCTTGCAACATTGGAGATTGGCGAAGGCCGCGATGACAGCCAATCTCCCCACTTGAGGGGGAGATGTCCGGCAGGACAGAGGGGGGCGCCGTAGAGCGCTGATGGTGCTCATTCGACGCGCGTGACGAATATCTCGCCAAGCACGAACACCTCTCCGGTCCACAGCCGCAGCTCGATCTCGCCGGTCGCGGTGCGGCTCCACTCGGCTCTGCCGTCATCGACAAGCGTGCCGATGGCGGCCATCACCCGTGACTTCGCTTCTTGGATGCCGCGGCTGGCGGCAGCTTGGGTCTGGCTGTTCGCATCGGGAGAGCTTGCCATCGCGTGCATCGCGGGTCCTCGTCAGGCCCGCGAAGACCGATATGTGGGTGTCTTCACCACGCTCGATCCGACGGCCGCTTCACGGTCGAGGAGCGCGCGCTTGCGCTCTGCGCCCCAGGCGTAGCCGGACAGGGCGCCATCCTTGCGGATAACACGATGGCAGGGGATGGCGATGGCAAGTTTGTTGGCGGCGCAGGCGACGGCGATGGCGCGGGTGGCCTTTGGCGTGCCGATGCGCTCTGCAATCTCGGCGTAGGAGACAGTCTGGCCGACCGGAATGTCCTGCAAAGCCTGCCAGACGCGCTGCTGGAAGGCGGTGCCGCGCACGTCGAGCGGTAGGTCGAGGCCGAGCGATGGTGCTTCCACGAAACCGACGACGCGGGCTACCAGCGCCTCATAGTCACGGTCGCCGCCGATCAGGCGCGCCCTAGGGAAACGGTCCTGCAGGTCGCGCACCAGCGCGTCGGGATCGTCGCCGAGCAGGATTGAGGCGACGCCCTTCTGGCTCAAGGCGACCAGGATGGTGCCGAGCGAGGATTCGCCGACGGCGAAGCGGATCTCCTCATGGGCGCCGCCGGCGCGATAGCGCGTCGGCGTCATGCCGAGCATGCCGGTCGATTTCTCGTAGAAACGCCCGCTCGAATTGAAGCCGGCATCGTAAATCGCCGTCGTCACGCTGGCGCCGTCTTCCAGGCCACGGCGGACCCTGGCGGCGCGGTGTGCAGCGGCATAGTCTTTCGGCGTCAGCCCGGTGACGGCCTTGAAGATGCGGTGGAAATAGCCGGCGCTGCGGCCGGCGGCGTCCGCCAATTCAGCGAGCGACGGTTCTTCCTCGCTCTGCTCGATCCTGCCGCAGGCGACGGCGACCATCGCAGCGTTGCCGGCCTCGAGCGATGGGCCTTCCGGATTGCAGCGCCGGCACGGGCGAAAACCGGTTGCCCTGGCCTGATCCAGTGTGCCGTGCACTTGCACATTCCTGGGGTTGGCGCGCCGCGAGGGGCAGGAGGGACGGCAATAGACGCCTGTCGTCGCCACCGAATACCAGAACTCGCCGTCGGCAGACTTGTCGCGGGCGACAATGCGCGCCCAGCGCGGATCGTCGGCGACCGGCAGCGGCTCGGATTTCAGATTTTTGGCCAGGGTGATGAACATGGCCGCATTGAAGCGCCAAAAGCCGGCCCCGCCACCCGTTTCCTGCCAACTGTCAGGAGGGCTCGCATTGGTCTTCCCAATTTGGGAAACCCTCTTGTTCCCAATTTGGGAATTTGCTATATCTGGCCATGCAGATAATTGCCAAGAAAGCGCTGAAGGACTTTTGGGCCAAACACAATCAGGCCGAAGCTCCCTTGACGGCTTGGTATGTGGCTGTGGGCAATGCCGATTGGAAGACACCGGCTGACATCAAGAATGCATTTGGAGCGACGGTTGATTTCGTGGGCGACAATCGCGTCATTTTCGATATTGGCGGCAATAAGTACCGCTTGATTGTCCACGTCGCCTACAAGTTTCACCGCGTTCTGATCAAATTCGTCGGGACGCACAAAGAGTATGACAAGATTGATCCGGAGAAGGTGTGATGGAAAACATTCGACCCATTAAGACCGAAGCCGATTACGACTGGGCGATCGCCGAAATCACCAGGTATTTCGAGAGCGAGCCGGAAGTCGGCACTCCCGATGGTGACCGCTTCGATGTTCTCGCAACTCTGATCGAGGCTTATGAGGATGAGCATTATCCGATCGAAGCACCCGATCCCGTTGAAGCTATTCGTTCGCACATGGAACTGTTCAACCTGTCGCGAAAGGCTCTGGCCGAGGTGATCGGATCATCGCCTCGGGCGACCGAGGTGCTGAACAGAAAGCGCGCACTCACCCTGGATATGGTCTTCAAACTGAACAAGGAATGGAACATTCCCGCCGAAGTCCTCGTGCAACCCTATCACCTTGCAAATGACAGGGGGCGCAAGCGCGCCTAAGCTCCGGTCAGGCCCGTGGGCATGTTTGGGTGACATGCCCCCGCTCTCCTAAGCCGCGCGTTTGGGCTCCACCGCGAACGGGCTGAGCCCGAGCCATGTCTGCATCTTCCTGCCGATGGCCTGGTCGCCGGTCAGGGCGACCTTCGCGCCGGCCTTCTCGACGGTCAGCAATCCCATCCAGATCGCAGTCATGGTGTGCAGGTCGGTCGAGACGTAGAGATCGACGTCGAAGCCCGGATCGTACCAGCACAGATCGACCTCGCCGTGCTTCTCGACGATCAGCCACCACGAGCGTTTGGACGCCGGTAGATCCTGATACAGAAATTGTATCACCGTGCGCCCCTCGGGCAGCGGCGACGGGTTCAAATTGCGCCGCATGTCCCACATCAGCAACGACGGATCGAGGTTCTTGAGCGACAGCCGGGACTCGACCCATTTCTGCCCCCAGAAACCCATTGCCTCGACGACCGGGCGCAAGTCCCGGCCGGCCTCCGTCAACCGATAGTCGAAAATCCCCCTCTCGCCCCTGACCTCCTTGCGCTCGACGATGCCGGCGATCTCAAGCTCCTTCAGCCGTTGCGACAGAAGGGTTGGCGACATTTTGGGGACGCCGCGGCGCAGGTCATTGAAGCGGGTCGAACCCGCCACCAGTTCACGCATCAGCACCATCGTCCAGCGGGTGCACAGCACCTCGGCGGCCATCGATAGCGGGCAGAACTGTTTGTATCCGTGCTGGGTCATGATTGTGCCTCTCCCTCCAACTTGGGTCGAACATTAGGCCTTCATGATTGAGGCGGCCAGTACGGAAACTGTACTACCCCAGTACAGATCGCGGACTGGTTGGCGAGGGTCCTGCCATGCGAGCCCTTCGGCCGGTTGCACGGGATGCTCCTGTGCGCCGCAATCAGGAGACTATCATGACCGCTTACGTTATCGCAGACATCAAGATAAACGACCCGCAGTGGGTGCCGGCCTATGCCGCATCGGTGCACGACCTCGTCCACAAGCATGGCGGCAGATATCTGTCGCGCAGCGGCAATGTGAAGACGCTCGAAGGCAAGCCGCTCGACACCACGCTGATCGCCCTGATGGCGTTCCCGTCGGAAGCGGCGGCCCGCGCCTTCACCAACGATCCGGCCTATTCGCCCTTCGTTTCGGCCCGTCAGAGCGGCAGCGAAAGCCGTTTCCAGATGATCGACAACACCGATCTGGCCGGAACGATCCCGTATCTGCCAAAGGGATGACCATTCCTGGCATCGTTTTCGGGATCTCCAAGCAACAACAGTCACAGCGCTTGCCTGCCGGGCCTCCGTATTTTCGGCGGCCGGCCAGCTGTGCTTTTTCAAGAAGAATGGAATGAAGATGATATCGAACTTTCGCAACAGGCCGAATTTTTGCGACAGGCCAAATTTTTGCGACAGGCTTGTCATGGCCGGGGCTATGCTGGCTGTCTGCATCAGCTTCGCACAGGCGCATCAGGAAGCGGCCGCGCTCGCGTCCGTCCCCAATCCGCTGGCCGACAAGGTGCGGGCCGCCAACAGCCGGTTTCTCGACGTCAAGGCCGCTACATCGGAGGGCTATGCGCCCATTCCCTGCGCCAGCGGCGTCACCGGCGGCGCCATGGGCATCCACTATGTCAACGGCCAGTATCTGAAGGACGACAAGATCCCGAAGCGGTGATGTACGAGCCGATGGCCGACGGCACGCTGCAACTGGTGGCGGTCGAGTACATCGCCTCGAAGGGGCCGGCATCGTTGGACGGCCAGCTGTTCAACTTCAACAGCGCGCCCAACCGCTATGGCCTGGGTGAATTCTACGAACTGCATGTCTGGGCCTGGAAGGGCAACCCGACCGGCACTTTCGCCGACATGAACCCGAAAGTGTCATGCGAGCACGCGATGGCTCCCAGCCAGTAAGCGCCGGGCCAGCGAGCAGCGAAGCCAGGCGGCGCCTATGCTGCCTGGATTCGCTCCTGGTGGCGTCGGATAGATAGATCGCTATGACGCTTGATCCGGAAGCGCCAGTCCCACCTCGATGGCATCCCGACTCGCTTGCGGCAGGACGAAGCGTCCCGTCGCGTACCAGAGCAGGGACACCACAAGGATTGAGACATAGCCATCCACGGCATAGTGCCAGCCGGTGTAAACCGAGCCGAACAGGATGAACGCAGCAAAAGCCCAGCCTGCGATGGCCCACCGACGACCGAAGCCTGCCAGGAAAAACGCGTTCAGGGTGGCGATGGCGACGTGCATGCTTGGCATGGCGGAGATGCCGCCGCCAAGTTCAGGGCGGCCACTTAGGTAGGCCGCAAGCAGATAGTTGGCATAGACATGGACCGATGCGCCGTAACCATTCTGCGCCAGGGCCATTTGCAACCCGGCAAACCGGTCACCGCCGTAGAACTGGTCGTGGAATATCGGGCCGGTTGACGACAGCAGGGTCGCCAGAACGGTGCCGCACAGGATCGTTGTCAGCGCGAACGCCCATAGATAGCGCAACCGCCTGGCCGGTTCGTTCCAGAAGGCGACGAAGAGTACGGTACCGAACCATTGCACGAGCCAGCCATACCCATAGCCAGCGAAAATGACGACCGAGACCGGTTCGGAAACGACGCTGTGCGCCCATGCCCAGGGATCGGTGCCATGCAACTGAAGGTCCAACTCCGCCAGGATACGGTCGGCGTAGAACGGCACGATTTCGGGAATGGCGACCTTCAAGGTGGTAAAGGCGGTGATGCCGAGAAAGAACAAAAGGATCACGGATGCGGCTGTCGGCCAGCGCTTTCCGAGCGTGTCGAGGATGAACCTTGTCGGAGCATGTCTGGCAAATGCCAGCGCCGCCACGCCAAGGCCGGCGGCCAGGAGTGCTGGCAGGAAAAAGGCAAACGGCTCGGCATAGGATAGCGCCAGATGCAGGTAGCGATCCGGCTGCAGACAAAAAGCGGTCACGGCATAGATGAGACACAGCGCGGTCAGCAGCCAGCCTCTCCTCCTGGTTGTCGCGATGTCCAGGTCAACGATGGCAGCCAAGCGGCGATTATCGCCGTGCTGCCCGGTGTGCGCATTCATCGAAGGACATCCCGCCAGCTGCCCGAAAGACTGTTATGGAGTATTTCGCAGATCAAGTATTACCATCTGGTTACACGCGCATTCAAGTAGACAGTTCTACATTAGATGATTATAATTCACAATTTGTTGGCAACGATTCATTGACAAAGATGTTGCGCCGGTAACGCCCGCATCGTCGCTGCCGCGCTGCTTTCAATGGTTGCAGGCTGCTTCTCGTCAAGCTTCGATCACGATCGAGAGAGGACCATCGCTTGGGCGGCGATGGCCACCTTCCAATCGGGCGGTTCGATCAGGCGGCCTTGATAAGACCGAGCTGGGTGAGGGCGGCGACGCCGTCATCGAGCCCGATCTCCTCGACGATCCTGCCGTCGACCACCTTCAGCACGGTGATGCCGGTAAAGCGCATGGTGCGGCCGGTGGCGGCGGGCAGCGAACCGACGAGGAAATCACTGAAGGCCGGGCCGGTGTGCGTGCCGCCGCCTTCCCACTGGCCGACGACATAGTCGCCCTCGGCAATCAGTCGGCCGTGGCCCAGAAGTTGAGGTCCGGGAAGGCGGCGCGGAAGTCGGTCATGAAGGCCTTGATGTCGTCGCGGCCGCGACGCGGCTCGTGCAGCGAGTATTTCAACAGCATGTCGGGCGCGGCGATGTCGTCGACGACGGACAGGTCACAGGTTTCACCCCAGAAATCGGTGAACCATCTGACGACGACGGCCTTGTTGTCTTCTTGGCTGGTCATTGGGAGGTCCTCTTTGTCTCTGCAACGCGATCGTCGGATTGGCCGACGACCTGGGGCGATCACTAGGACGATCCGCCCGACGCAAAACTCCGGTTCTTGCCGGCCAGTCGAAAGGGCAAGAGATGGCAGGTGAGGAGGCGCAACCGCCTGTCTCAGCCAAGGTAACGCTTTCTTCTCTGGTTTTGCCGCAGATTGGTCCGTGGCGGGGATGAGCGAAACAGATGATGGTTGGTCGGGACAAGAAGAGTCGCAACGGAACGTTCTGGGCCAGGGCCCTGGAGCGCGCCCAACTTGGCGTCTGGGACTGGGATCTTCGCACCGGCGACTGCTTCTATTCCGCGACCTGGGCGCGGATGCTTGGCTATGACGAGAGCGAGCTTGCCAGCAGCAGCGACCTGTGGCTGCAACTGACCCACCCCGACGATCGCGAGCGGGCGCTGGCCAGCGGCGACCGCCACATTGCGGGACAGACCAACGCCATCGAGACCGAGCTGCGGCTGAAGCACAAGCAGGGCCACTGGGTGTGGGTGCTCGATCGCGGCGGCATCGTCGAGCGCGACGCGTCCGGAAAACCACTCAGGCTGATGGGCGTGCAGACCGACATCACCAAGCAGAAGGCGGCCGAAGCCGAGCTCGAACAGGTAAATGTGCGCTTCCGCCTGGCGCTCGCCGCCAGCGGCACCGGCATCTGGCATTACGACATCGCCACCAACAGGAGCTATTGGGACGCCCGCACCAGGGATATATTCGGCCTCATTGCCGACACCGACGAGGTGACGGCCGACCTCTGGCACAGCTATCTGCATCCCGACGACAAGGAGGCCACCGAACGGGCTCACCTGCCGTCGCGCGGCTCGGACGGTGTCACCGCCTCGCAATACCGCATCATCCGGCGTGACGGCGAAGTCCGGCATGTTGAATCGCTGGTGCGCTTCATCACCGGTGCGGGTGCTGCCGGCCAAATCCTCGGCACGGTGCGCGACATCACCGAGGACAAGCTGCGCGAGCAGGAACTCGCCTATGCCGCCCGCCACGACGCGCTGACCGGCCTGTGGAACCGCTCCGCCTTCGACCGGCAGCTCGCCGACCATATCGCTGCGGGTGCGCCGCTGGCGGTGTTCTATGTCGATCTCGACTACTTCAAGGCGCTCAACGACTTTGCCGGCCACGCCGCCGGCGACCTGGCGCTGAAGAGCGTTGCCGCCGGCATTCGAGGCTGCCTGCCACCGGCAGCACACGCAGCGCGGCTGGGCGGCGACGAATTCGCGCTGCTGGTGCCGCATTGCGATGCCGCACAGGCCGAGCGGATCGCCACTGGCCTGCTCGGCGCCGTACGCGAGGCCGATCTCGGCCTGGCCGCCTCGACGCGCAAGCTGGCGGCCTCGATCGGAATCGCCTTTATCGATAATGCCAACACCACGGTCGCCGACGCGCTCGCATGCGCCGACGACGCCTGTTACGCGGCCAAAGCCGCCGGACGCAACCGTTTCGCGGTGTTTTCGGCGACAGTGGAAGCGGGCTCGGGCGGGCTGAATGCCGCGCGCATCGCCGCCGACACCGTCGATGCCATGGAAGACGGACGACTGAAACTGTTCGGCCAGGAAATCCATCGGCTGGGCCGGCCCTGGCAGGAAAGCCGCCATGTCGAAGTGTTGGCCAGACTCGTCGCACGCAGCGGCCGGCTGGTGCCGCCCGGCGAGTTCATTCCGGTGGCCGAGCGCTTCGGCATCGCCTCGCGGCTTGACCGCTGGATCATCCGTACCGCGCTGTCGCGGCATGGTGCCGCCTTGCGCTCGGGGGCGCTGACGCTCGGCTTCAACCTGTCGGCGCAGACGTTGAGCGATCCGCAGCTGTGGGCGTTCGTCGACAGCGTCATCGAAGAGACCGGGGCGCCGCATTCGGGCATCGGCTTCGAGATCACGGAAACCGCCGCCGTCACCAATTTCGACGCCGCCGAACAATTCGTGCGCAAGGCGCGCGAGCGGCACTGCCGGGTCAGCCTGGACGATTTCGGCGCCGGCATGAGTTCGTTCGAATATCTCAGGCGTTTCCCCGTCGACACGATCAAGATCGACGGCTCCTTCATCGAGCACATCACGCAAAGCCGCTTCGACCGCGAAATCGTGCTGGCCATCACCAGCATCGCCCGCAGCATCGGCTGCGACGTGGTCGCCGAGAAGATCGAAAAGCAGGATACGCTGACCATGCTCAGCGATATGGGCGTTGCGTTCGGCCAAGGGTTCCTGCTGCACCGGCCGGAGCCGCTGGAGGCGATTGTTTCGCGCGCGACCGAGCCATCGATGGCCCGAAAGGCATCCTGATCCTCAGGTGAGCCCGGCCTTACCTGAAACGCGACACATCTCAGCCGGTGTGCCGCGCCGTCGATCGCGGAAACTCCAGCACGCCAGCCTCGGGTCGCCTGTGCTGTGCTTCCGCCACCGCTTCGATCAAAAGATCCAGGGCGTCACAGGCAGCGCGGCTCGTCTCGTCATTGCCTTGCAGATAGTGATAGGCACGTTCGAGGTGGATGCGGGCGGCTGAAAAATCGCTGGTCAATGGTTCCCTCCATGATCCCGCCCTAATGTCCATCTTGCCGGGCCTGGCGGAACGGAGGGTAAATATCCACAGGCGGCTTTTATTCAAATGCCGGCGAAATCTGGCGAGGAGGCGCGGCCGATGGAACTGTCAATCTCTTCCTCGTGTGCAGGGCCCTGAGAGGCGCAACAGGCTTCGGTGGTCGACTCTACAGCGCAACAACCCGCCCCATTCCCCGCCGAACCGCCTCGCGATAGGCGAGGTCGGCCGCAACCATGTCCTCCATGGCGACGCCCATGGCCTTGTAGACGGTGACCTGGTCGGCGCTGACCCGCCCCGGCCGCAGCCCGAGCAGCATTTCACCGAGCTCGGTTCCGGTTTGCGGATCGAGGCCAGCGAGTTCGCAAGAGCCGACCGGCGTCGGGGCAAAGGCCTCCCTGGTCTCGACGAACAGGCTGGCCCTGCCGATAAGCTCGACCGGCAGTTCGCCCCCGGGCGGGGCAACGCCTACCGACGAGATATGCGTGCCGGGCCGTACCCAGTCGGCTGAGATCACCGGTTCGTAGGAATGCGTTGCCAGGCAGACGACATCGGACGAGCGCACCGCAGCCTCGACATCGTTGATGGCGACGACGCCGGGATGCTGGGCGGCGAGCGCCTGCGCATCCGAAAACTCCTTCGAGACGACGCGGATCTCGGTGAAGTCGCGCGCCAGTGGAAGAAGATGCAAGTGCTGGCCGGCCTGTACACCGGCGCCGACCACCGTTGCGACCCTGGCGTCACGGCGGGCGAGTTCGCGCACCGAGAGCACGGCCGATCCGGAGGTGCGCACGGCGGTGATATAAGTGCCGTCCATGACGCAGACCGGCATGCCCGTCTCAGGGTCGAACAGATGGATGGTGGCGAGGTGGCTGGGGATGCCTTTGGCGATGTTGCCCTCGAAGACGTTGACGATCTTCACCGTCAGATGCATGCCCGCCGTCCAGGCTGGCATGGCCAGCGAATAGCCGGCCTGCGGAATATCGAGCTGTGGCCGCGCCGGACTGACGACCTTGCCGCCAGACAGCGCCTTGAAGCCGCCGGCGAGCGCGTCGAGAAGCTGGCGCAGGTCGATGCAGGTTTTCACCTCGGCCTCGCTCAGGATGAGCACGGGCGTGTCGCCTTTAGTTTGGGCGCTGCAGGAGGTTGATACCGCTGATGTCATGGGATCCGCTTTCGTTGTCTGTTGCACGACAACGGTATTGCGATCCGGGAGCGTGATGAAATATGCTGTTTTCGCAATTTTGGCGTGACTATCACGCTTCTTCTGGCTCAAAGGCGTGAATCCCGAAATGGAAGACCTCGACCGTATCGACCGCTCGCTGCTGCGTTTGCTGCAGGAGGATGGCCGCCGCACGACGCTCGATCTGGCGCGGCGGGTCGGCCTGTCGCCGACCGGGGCGGCGCAGCGTGTCAAGCGGCTGTTCGCCGAAGGGTTCATCCGCGCAGTGCGGGCCGTTCTCGACCCGGCCCGGATCGGACGGGCACAGCTCGTCTTCATCGAGGTGCGGCTCGACCACACGGCGCCGCATGTCTTCGACCGCTTCGCGGAGGCTGTTCTGCGGGCGCCCGAGATCATCGAGTGCCATATGGTCGTCGGCGGTTTCGACTATCTGGTCAAGGCGCGCATCGCCGACATGGCAGTGTTCCAGGATTTCCTGCAGCGGGTAATCCTGCCGCTGCCCGGTGTCCGGGAAACGCACACCTATGCCTCGATTGCCAATGTGAAGCCCGACGCCTTGCTGCCTGTCGATCCCTGAAGTCGCAGCGAGCTCGCGTTTTTCTGCATATTGGTTCAGCCTTTCTGGTTCGAACTGCCTGATGAAACCGGCTATACACCGCGAACTGCCAAGCTTCGCGCCCGCCAATCCTGAGAGGAAAATCCAATGAGTGTAGAGAAAGTTGCCGTGGTCGTGGCCGGCGGCAGCGGCATGGGTGCAGCGGCGGCGAAGCGGCTGGCTACGGACGGTTTCAAGATCGCCATCCTGTCCTCCTCGGGCAAGGGCGAGGCGCTTGCCAAGGAGCTTGGTGGGCTCGGCGTCACCGGCTCCAACCAGTCGAACGACGATCTGCAGCGCCTGGTCGACCTGACGCTGGACCGTTATGGCCGCATCGACGTGCTGGTCAACAGCGGCGGCCACGGACCGCGTGCGCCGATCCTCGAGATCACGGACGAGCAGTGGCACACCGGCATGGACGTCTATCTCCTGAACGTCATCCGGCCGGTGCGCATCGTGGCGCCGCAGATGGTCAAGCAGAAGGGCGGCGCCATCATCAACATCTCGACGGCCTGGGTGGTCGAGCCGAGCCCGATGTTCCCGACTTCCGCCGTGTTCCGCGCCGGTCTTGCCGCCTACACCAAGATCTTCTCCAACACTTATGCATCAGACAATGTGCGCATGAACAACGTACTGCCCGGCTGGATCGACAGCCTGCCGACCACCGACGAGCGCCGTGACAGCGTGCCGATGCAGCGTTATGGAACTTCCGAAGAGATCGCCGCGACCATCGCCTTCCTGGCGTCCGAAGGCGCCGGCTACATCACCGGCCAGAACATCCGGGTCGACGGCGGCATCATCCGCGCTATTTGAGGGCGTCGATCGGACGGGGGATTCCGATATCTCCAAGGAGCAATAAATGCGGCTTTTGATACTCGGCACCGGCTGGATGGCGCAGGAACATGCGCGGCGCTTCAGCGCCATCGAGGGCGTCGACATCGTCGGCGCCGCCGATGTCGATCCGGCGCGCGTCGGCGAATTCGCCGACAGTTTCAACATTCCAAACCGCTTCACCTCGCTTGAGGCGGCGCTGGCATGGGGTGAGTTCGACGCGGTGGCCAACGTCACGCCTGACCGCATTCATCACCCGACCACCATGGCGCTGATCGCCGCCGGAAAGCCGGTGCTGTGCGAAAAGCCGCTGGCTGAAAACTTCGGCAGGGCCACCGAGATGGCCGAGGCCGCCAAGGCCGCCGGCATCGTCAACATGGTGAACCTCACCTATCGCAATGTCGCGGCACTGCAGAAGGCCCGCCAGATGGTGCAGGCGGGCGAAATCGGCACGGTCAGGCATGTCGAGGCGTCCTATCTGCAAAGCTGGCTGGTGTCGAAATTCTGGGGCGACTGGCGCACCGATCCAAAATGGCTCTGGCGCCTGTCGCGCGGCCACGGCTCGAATGGCGTGCTCGGCGATGTCGGCATCCACATCCTGGATTTCGCCAGCTATGGTGCGGCGCTCGACATCGACCATGTCTTCTGCCGGCTGCGTAGCTTCGACAAGGCACCTGGCAACCGCATCGGCGACTACGGGCTCGACGCCAATGACAGCTTCGCCATGACGCTGGATTTTTCCAATGGTGCCTTCGGCGTGGTGCATGCCAGCCGCTGGGCGACCGGCCATCTCAACGAGCTCCGCCTGCGCATCTATGGCGAAAGAGGCGGCATCGAGGTGGTGCACAATCTCGACGGCTCGGCGCTCAAGGCCTGCGTCGGCGACAATGTCGAGAACGCCAAATGGGTAGAGCTCGACGCCGGCACGGTGCCGACCAATTACCAGCGTTTCACTGACGCGGTGCGAACCGGCGTGCAGGCTGATCCATCATTCCACCATGCGGCCGAATTGCAGAAGGTGCTGGATCTGGCTGTCGTCTCGGACGAGAAGCGTGCGGAGCTGAGGGCGAGCGCCGAGACGCGGTAGGCCTGCTCCGAGAAGCGCCGTCAATCCGGCGCGCCGCGCGCAATTCTTTCAATCATTTCTTGAAATGGGGACCGGCCGTTTCATGATCTGATGACGCTTGAAATAGGGGAGGCGTCATTGACCGACTATATCGGGCTGCCGAAAGCCGAAGTGCACATCCACGTCGAGGGCTGCTTCGAGGCCGATGATGTAATCAGGAATTGCGAGGAAGCCGGCATTCCGCTGCGCGCGCCGCGCGACAGGCTCTTCGAAGCCCATGATCTCAGGAGCTTCCTCGAAATGCTCGACTGGTTGTGCGGGACGTTCCGGACGCGCGAGCAACTCGCCACCACGGCCTACAAGTTTGCACAGCGCATGGGTCGAAGCGGCGTGCGTTATGCAGACGTCATCGTCAACCCGACGCACTGGCCGCATTGGCATAGGAATATCCCCGGCATGATCGATGCATTCGACGCGGGTTTCGCGGCCGCAGAACAGGACGGGCAGCCGCCGGTCGGACTGTGCGTAAGCCTGCTTCGTACCCAGTCGGCGGCGGAAGCGATCGAGCTCGTCGAATTGCTGAGCGAAATCAGGCACAAGCGCGTCGTTGCCTTGTCGATCGACGGGAACGAGGCGGCTGCCGGGCGCACCGGGCCGCGTTTCGCCGAAGCGTTTCGCCGTGCCGGCGCGGCGGGCCTGCGGCGCACGGTTCATGCGGGCGAGTCGAGCGGCCCGGAAGGTGTTCGCGACGCGATCGAACTGCTGGGCGCCGACCGCATCGACCACGGCGTGCGGGCGATCGAGGACCCCGAGCTTGTCGACTTGCTGGCACGGAGGCAGATTCCCTTAGGCGTCTGTCCGATCTCCAACGTGGCGCTCGGCGTGTATCCCTCACTTGCCGAACATCCGCTCGACGCTCTGCGCAAGGCCGGTGTCCTCGTGTCGATCAACACCGATGATCCGACACTGCTCGATACCACCCTCGAAGCATCCTATGCCGCCTGCGCCGGGGCCTTCGCTTGGGACGACGAAACCATCCGCCAACTCGCCGCAACGTCAGTGCACGCGAGCTACGCCGACGCTTCGCTGAAGGCGCAGATCCTGGCCGATCTGGCGGCCTGGCGGAGCTAGGCCAGGGATTCAATCCGCAGGCACCACCTGCTGGTCGGCGTCAGTCAGGATGCCGAGCAAGGCGACGGTATCGTCAGCCGCCATTCACCAGCGCGAGGATAAGCTTCTGCAGATTACCGCCCTGGCCGAGTTCGACGCGGTCGAAATCGCGGCTCGCCTGCCGCTGCGCCTGTGACAGGTCGGACAGGCGCTTTGTCATCTCGGTGCGGATCTTGCTGCATTTTGGATCATCAGTAACGCTGAGTCCGACGGTCGCGGCCTCGATCTTGCGCACCATATCGACGATCTCAGCGCCATGCACCTTCTCGTGCGCGCTGACGCCGGCGATGAACACCTCCCAGTTCTTCTGGATCGCCGGCGGCAGCGGCGCCGAGGGGCTTGGCAAGGTGTAGGTGATGATGAGCTTCGGCCGCGCTGTCGCCAGCACGCAGGCGCCGGCCCGTGCTTGATAATCCCGGGTCCAGGTCAGCTTGAAATTGGTGTGGGCGATGGCGCGAGTGATGCCGAGCTTGGGGCCGTTTTCGCCGATCGAGCGATAGAGTTCCGGCCCGGACTGGCCCGATATGGCGTATGTCTCGACCTTCTCGACCGGCTTCCAGTCGGCATGGGCGACGAGCGGCAAGGCTATAAGCGCGGTGATCGACAGACCCAGACGGACAAAAACTCTCAACACCGCTCTCCGCGAGAAGCAAAACCGGTCGCCGCGACGGGCAATGCCACCGGACGAGCTTTTCCTATAGGATGCCGAGAGGTGCGGCTGCAAATGCCGGAGGGGAAAGTCGTGAGATATCTCATCATTGCCGTTGCCATTGCGGTCTTGCAGGCCGCGCAGCCGGCGTTTGCCGCGTCGTGCAGTGGCTGGGCCGCCAGGATGGAGGAGGACGAGGGCGGCAGCGTGCTGACCGCCTCGGTTTGCGGCGGACCGAAAGGCGACGCACATCTGATGCTGACCTGTTTCGAAACGCCGGTGCTGAGCTATGATCTGGGCGCCACCGGTCAGCAGTTGGAGCCAGGCATCAGCGGTTCGTTCGAGTTCAAGGCCGACGGCAAGGTGGTGACGAAAACGCTGCAGCTGGAGGCCATGTACAACTACTTCGTGATCGATCTGGCGAAAGCCGATCCGTTGCTGGACCTGATGCGCGGGAAAGGCGATGTGTCGGTCAGTGCCGCCAAATATGGCGAGAGCAGTTTTGCGCTGAAGGGCTCGAGCGCCGCCATTGTCAAGGTGCTGGCGCAGTGCGGCAAGGCCAAGCCCGCGGACGGGGATTGAGGGGCTCCACAGTTCGATGTCGGCAGGACAGAGGGGGGTGCGCAGGAATGAGGCGGTTCTCGTTGGCTCACCGGGCTTGCTGTAGCATCACCTCACCCAGTCCGTCCCCCCGGCGGCGACTGGCGTATAGCGGAAGGCTTTCAGGCTCTATTCAAATTGCCCGATAAAGCAGATATAGGTCAGCTAGGTTGACCTAAATAGAATTGTCGCGGGAGGCGTGACTTGACCCTTATGAACCTGTTGGCTTCGCGCTCGTCGCGCATGAAAGCGTCCGAAATCCGCGAACTCTTGAAGCTGCTCGACCAGCCCGACATCATCTCGTTTGCCGGCGGCATTCCCGATCCGACTCTGTTTCCGGCCGAAGCCATCCGCGACGCCTATGCCGATGTGCTGGGCGGCCCGGAGGCGGGTGCGGCGCTGCAGTACCAGGTCTCGGAAGGTTATCTTCCGTTGCGCCGCTGGCTCGCCGGGCAGATGGGCAAGCTCGGCGTCGCCTGCGACGAAGCCAACATCTTCATCACCTCCGGCTCGCAGCAGGCGCTGGACTATCTCGGCAAACTGTTCCTGTCGCCGGGCGATACCGCACTGGTCACCTGGCCGACCTATCTCGGCGCGCTGCAGGCGTTCAACGCCTATGAGCCGCGCTACGACCGGCTGACCCCGGCCGGCGGCAACATGACGCCCGACGCCTATCGAGCGGCGGCTGCCCCGAATGGGGGCAAAGTCAAGTTCGCTTACCTGGTGCCGGATTTCGCCAACCCAACCGGCAACACGCTGGACCGAAGGCAGCGCGAAGCGGTGCTCGACCTTGCCGGCGAACTCGACATCGCCGTCATCGAGGATGCCGCCTATCGCGCGCTGCGCTATGATGGCGAAGGCGTGCCGCCGATCCTGGCGCTCGACTGCGCCCGATCCGGCGGCATCGACAAGGCGCGCACGCTCTATTGCGGCTCGTTCTCGAAGATCCTGTCGCCGGGCATGCGCGTCGGCTGGGTGTGCGCGCCGCGCCATATCGTCGAGAAGCTGGTGCTGATGAAGCAAGCCTCCGATCTGCACAGCCCGTCTATCAACCAGGTGGTGATGCACCGCGTCGCCGAGGCGGTGTTCGACGCTCAGGTCGAAAAACTCATCGGCGCCTATCGCGAGCGCCGCGATGGCCTGCTCGCGGCACTGGAAGCCCACATGCCCGACGGCGTGAGCTGGAACCGCCCGGAAGGCGGCATGTTCGTCTGGGTGACGCTGCCGGAAGGGTCCGACGCCACCGCGCTGCTGGCGCGGGCGGTGAAAGAGGCGCGCGTCGCCTTCGTGCCTGGCAGCGCCTTTTATGCCGACGGCACCGGGCGCAACACGCTGCGGCTGTCGTTTACACTCGCCGACCGGCGCGCGGTGGCCGAGGGCGTCCCGCGGCTGGCGGCCATCCTGAAGGAATAGGCTTCCGCGCCGGATCCCGCGTGGTCCCTATGCCGGCACGTTGACCAGGTGCTTGAGCTTCGAAAGGCTGGTGCCGGCCAGCTTGCGGGTCGGCTTTTCAAAGCCTTCCTCGCCGGTTTCGACGACGAAGACCAGCGTCATGAAATCCAGTATGAATTCGTCGATCGCGGTATCGATCTCGTCCGTCCTGCCCTTGAATCGACGCAGCAAAGCGTTTGCTTCTCCGACATCGTCGGCACCAGCCCTGTCGACGAGCGCTTCGAGCCGTTGAAAACCATCCAATTCCAGTTCCTCCAGCCGCGCCACAAAACCTGGCGCCGGACAAAAAGTTCCAGGCTGAACGGATTTTGACCGCCTGACGCATCGTCCGGCTCGTAACGACAACTCGCTGGCGACCTTTTTTCGTCCCGGTGGAACTTCTGTTGCAAAATGGAGTTTTCACCATTGTCTGACCCCCGCAGACACCTGAAAGCTTCTATATCGGCTTTCCAAAGGCCCGTCGGATTCCCCTCCCGGCGGGCTCTTTGTTTGAAGGATGCGCCGGGGCGATCGGCCGGATTTGCATCCGCGTTGACGCGGCGCCGTCCGAACCTAGATTCGTGCCCTGCGAGGAGGAATTTGCATGGAAACCCAGGAATTGCATCGCGGCCGGCTCATTGACCATATCCAACTGGTGGTCAGGGATCTCCCAGCCAGCCGGCGTTTCTACGAAGCTGTCCTGCAGGTGCTCGACATCCCGATCGGTGGTGTTGGCGACGGTTATTTCTGGGCCGACGAGTTGTTCATCTCGAGCGCCGACAGCCCGGCAGCGTTGGGCAAACTCACCGGTCGCCATCATCTTGCCTTCCAGGCAAAGGACCACGACATGGTCGAGGCCTTCTACAAGGCCGGGCTCGCAGGCGGCGGCAAGGACAATGGCGCGCCGGGGGAACGGCCCTATCATCACGGCTATTACGCCGCCTTCCTGCTCGATCCGGACGGCAACAACATCGAGGCCGTCCACCACGGCCCGCACACGCGCAGTGCCGCTTCGGTGAAGATCACCTTCTAAAGGTGTGCTGATATTCAGCCGGTCCTACGGCGCTTCGGTCCTCACCCGCGTGGTGCTGGGCCGGCGGCCCAAGGACGGCGACATGCAGATGACTTCTACCGCCGAACCGGAGGAAAAATCGAAATACGCCTGGCTGGTTTTCGGCTGGACGAAAGCCGAGTAAGCGGCGCCGCTCACTACCCTCTGCACGTTTTGACGGGTCGCTTGCGTTCGCTTCGCCCGGGGATGACGACGTTGGAGCTATTCATCCATCTCGTATCCTCGTAGACGAGATGGGGCGAACCGCCCGGGGAGACCGCATGAGTCCACTGCCTGAAACCGTGCCGTTTTTCAGCCAGTGGGAAACGCCCGACATGACCCTGGACGTACTCGCTGAGGGCGCCGAAATCGCGCTTAGGCGCGATCCCCTGTGGCAGGGGTCGGGCGCGGAAACGCTTGACGAATACGCGCTCTGGGCTGCCAATATCTGCGGCATGGCCTGCCTGAAGATGATCCTGGCAAGCCGCGGCGAGATCGTGCCGACGATCGAGCTTGCCAGGCGGTGCACCGGATATGGCGGCTATGTCGTCACCGAGAGATCGATCAAGGGGCTGATCTACGCGCCTTTCGTCAGCTTCGTGCAGGAGGTCTTCGGCCTGCGGGCCGAAGTGATGACCAATGTCGCGACAGCGGACATACCGGCGATCCTTTCGCGCTCCCGCCTCTTCATCGCTTCGGTCAGCAGCTCTATCCGCTGGCCCGAGCGCGAGCCGCCCTCGAAGGGCGGCCATCTGGTGCTGGTCACGGCGGCTTCCGCCAAGGATTTCCGCTTTCACAACCCGTCCGGCCATACCAGCGCCACACAGGCAAACGCAGTGTTGGCACCAGCCGATTTCGACCGCTTTTTCGCCAATCGCGGCATTTCAGTCGAAATCTGATCGCTTGAGAGTTGAGGAACGTCCATGACCGTTAAGACAAGGGTTGCCATCCTCTATGGCGGGCGTTCGGCCGAGCATGACGTGTCGCGCCTCTCGGCGGCCAATGTGCTGAAGGCGATCGACCGGATGCGCTACGACATCGTGCCGATCGCCATTTCCCGCAGCGGCAATTGGCTGCTGCAACAGTTGGCTGCCGGCGACGGGGCAGGGGCGCCGGCATCCGAGGACGGCATCGAGGTCGCCCTGCTGCCCGGCGGCAAGGGCAGGCTGGTCGCCGTGTCGCGGGACGGAACGCAGCCCGACCTGCCCCCGGTCGACGTTGTGTTCCCCGTGCTGCACGGGCCGTTCGGCGAGGACGGCTCGGTGCAGGGCTATGCCGAGGTCGCCGATGTCGCCTATGTCGGCTGCGGGATCCTGTCCTCGGCCGCGGCCATGGACAAGGATGTCGCCAAGCGGCTGATGCGCGAGGCAGGACTGGCGGTTGCCCGCTCGCTGACCTTGCGGCGCGGTGAGCACGTGACCTTCGAGGATGTCGCGGCAAAGCTCGGCCTGCCGGTGTTCGTCAAGCCGGCGCGCCAAGGCTCGTCCTTCGGGGTGAGCAAGGCGATCGACAGCTCCGGCTTCACCACGGCCGTCGAGGCGGCTTTCCGGCATGACAGCAAGGTTTTGGTGGAGGAGTTCGTCGAAGGCCGCGAGATCGAGTTCTCGGCGCTGGAGCGGGCCGACGGCACGCTGACGGTGTCGCTGCCTGGCGAGATCATTCCTGCCGGCAAGCATGGCTTCTACACCTATGAAGCCAAATATCTCGATGCCGACGGCGCGGTGGTCAAGGTGCCCGCCGATGTCCCGGCCGCGGTCGCCGAAAGAGCGAGGGAGATGGCGCGACAGGCCTTTCAGGCGCTCGGTTGCGAGGCGATGGCGCGCGTCGACTTCTTCCTGCGCGCGGACGGCAGCCTGCTGGTCAACGAGGTCAACACCATTCCAGGCTTCACCGACATCTCCATGTATGCCAAGGCGCTGGCGGCATCAGGCATCGGCTACAGCCAGACCATCGACGTGCTGATCGAGCACGCACTGGCAAGGCATGCGGCGCGTTGATCCGTTCGGGAGTGGATTGGCGCAGGGCCTTGAAGGCCATGTGAACCGTAGTTACATCAATAACTAAGCGTGCATTTGCACGCGAATTTTACGCTTTGGTCAAGCTTCATCTGTGGAGGTTGTCATGGCTATTACGCTCATGGAAGGAAAGAAGGGCCAGGACTGGCTCAATCTGGTCCTTGCCATCTGCCTGTTCATCTCACCTTGGATAATCGGCTTCGCTGCTGCGACCGCTCCCGCATGGAACGCCTGGATTGTTGGCGTCGTGCTGGGCGTCATGGCGTTGGCGGCGCTTGCCGCGTTCGCCGAGTGGGAGGAATGGGTTAGTGTCGTTCTCGGGGTCTGGCTGATCGTTTCGCCCTGGCTGCTCGGCTTCATGGCGAACAGCCACGCGATGGCCACCCACGTCGTTCTCGGCGTGCTGGTGGTTGCCGTATCAGGTTGGGCCGTCTGGGACTTCCGTCATCCGCACGCGCATGCGTGACCGGTAAAGGGTGGGGGTCCGGCGCGCGAGCGGCGGGCTCCTCCGGATTTGAAAATGCGCCCCATGCTTTTGCCGTCCGGCCCGCGGAGCCGGGTTGTCGGCTTGCAATCCTGCGACCGCGCCAGGGATTTCGGTGGGATCGGGTCCGGTATCCTGCCCAGGGAGTTTAGAGCGTGAACCTCGCGCGGATGGCGGTTCTTGCCGCGGCCCTCATGGCCGCCGCGGTCGCCAGTCCCTCTTCCGTAACCGGAGAGGCGACGCAGAAGCTGGCGTTTCGCGTCGAGATGGACGGCGCCATCGGTCCGGCGAGCGCGAGGCAGCTCAAGGAGGCATTGGCCGAGGCCGCGGAGCGGCACGCCGAGGTTCTCATCCTCGAGATCGACACACCAGGCGGGCTGGTCACCTCGATGCGCGAGATGATCGCCGATATCCTTGCCTCGCCCGTTCCCGTCATCGGCTATGTCGCGCCGGCCGGCGCGCATGCGGCAAGTGCCGGAACCTATATCCTCTATGCGACCCATGTCGCGGCGATGGCGCCCGGCACCAATCTGGGCGCCGCCACACCGGTCGAACTTGGCGGGCTGCCGTCTCTGCCCGGTGGCGGCGACCAGGATAAGGGCGACCAGAAGAACGCCACCGGGGCGCCGGCGGGCGACGCGATGATGAGCAAGGTGACGAACGACGCGGTCGCCTTGATCCGTTCGCTGGCCGAACTGCGCGGGCGTAATGCCGACTGGGGGGAAAAGGCCGTGCGCGAGGCGGCCAGCCTCTCCGCCGACGCGGCACTTCAGGCACATGTCGTCGACCTCGTCGCCCACGACACGGCCGAACTGCTGCAGCTTGCCGACGGCCGCATGGTCGAGGCAGCCGGCAAGAAACGGGTGTTGGCGACCAAGGACCTCCCGGTCGAGACGCTGGAGCCCGGCTGGCTGATCCGGCTTCTCGCCGTCATCACCGATCCCAACATCGCCGTCATCCTGATGCTGGCCGGCTTCTACGGCCTCGTCTTCGAGTTCACCAGCCCCGGCGCGGTGGCACCCGGCGTGATCGGCACCATCTGCCTTCTGCTCGGGCTTTATGCGCTCAACCTGTTGCCAATCAGCTATGCCGGCCTTGCCCTGATGCTGCTTGGCATCGCCTTCCTCGTCATCGAGGCCTTCAATCCAACGGTGGTGCTTGGGCTTGGCGGCGTGGCCGCCTTCCTGCTCGGCGCCGCCATGCTGCTCAAGGTCGAGGGTCCCGGCTTCGAGATGTCATGGGCGGTCATCGGCACCGCCGCCGCGATGACGCTTGGCCTGGCGCTGCTGGCCGGCAGCTATCTGTGGGCGGCACGCAAGCGCCTGCCGCGTGTCGGCGCGCAGGCCATGCACGGACTGCCGGCCAAGATCCTCGACTGGTCGGGAAGCGAGGGCCATGTGTTGGCCCAGGGCGAGCGCTGGCGGGCGAAAGGCGACGAACCGCTCGCCCCTGGCGACAGCGTCGAGGTGGCCGATGTCAGCGGTCTCATGCTGACGGTCCGGCGCAGGAACAATGGAGCAAGGCAATGATCATCGGCTACGTGGCTTATCTGATACTCGCCCTTCTCGTGCTGATGTTCCTGTCCGCGGCCATTCGCATCCTGCGGGAATATGAGCGCGGCGTGGTCTTCACGCTCGGCCGCTTCACCGGGGTGAAGGGGCCCGGCCTCATCCTCCTCGTTCCTTTCGTCCAGCAGATGGTGCGGGTCGACCTGCGCGTGGTGGTGCAGGACGTGCCGCCACAGGACGTGATCTCGCGCGACAACGTCTCGGTGAAGGTCAACGCCGTGCTCTATTTCCGCATCGTCGATGCCGAGCGGGCAATCATCCAGGTCGAGGATTTCATGAGCGCTACCAACCAGCTTGCGCAAACCACGTTGCGCTCGGTGCTCGGCAAGCACGAACTCGATGAGATGCTGGCCGAGCGCGACAAGCTGAACAGCGACATCCAGGAGATCCTGGACCAGCGGACCGACGCCTGGGGCATCAAGGTCTCCAACGTCGAGATCAAGCATGTCGACCTCAACGAGAGCATGATCCGCGCCATCGCCAAGCAGGCCGAGGCCGAAAGGCTGCGGCGCGCCAAGGTGATCAATGCCGATGGCGAGCAGCAGGCGGCGGCAAAGCTGGTCGAGGCCGGCAAGATGCTGGCGGCCGAGCCGCAGGCCATGCAGCTGCGCTATTTCGAGGCGTTGCACGATATCGCCGGCGAGCGCTCGTCGACGGTGGTGTTCCCGCTGCCGGTGGACCTGCTCACGATCTTCAACAAAAAGTCGGACAGCGCCAAGTGAACCGGCCTCGCTCCCGACGGCGCACTGCCGCCGGATGGTGAACCGCGTGCGGCAAGATGCCGGATACCCGCGTGATGATCACGACGATTGCCAGAGGTCCGACCCATGACGCGTGTGCTTGGGCGGCCGGTCGTTTTCATCCGGATTGGGGACCGGCTCTTCATCCGGAAGACCGTCCGGATCCGGCTCGCGCATGGGCTTCGGTTCGGGAACCGGCGGCGGCGTGGGTGTTGGAATAGGCGTTGGGTCGGGGTTAGGCAGAATGGCCATGAAGTAACTCCTGCGTGGGCGCTTGGTGGTTGGTCGACATCCGGCGGGAAGTCGACGAACGACATCCAGGTGTCCTCAGTCAGAAAGTCATCGAGCGATCTTAGTCTCGCGCGTCCTTGACAGCGTCTCGATCAGGGCTGATGCGGGCAGAACGGTCGGGCTTGCGGATTGGTTCCGCCGCGGTTTCGATTGCGACCGGGACGCGGGCTCGCGAGCCGCGTAGCGGAAAGGAGCCACGCCACCCAAAATGAATCGCCGTACCGCGCATCTCCGGGTCTTGCCGACCTCACCGGGCGCCATAATTCCATTCAAGGCTGAACCGAATTCAGCCGCTGAATAGGAGGCGTCCGTGAAGCATCAAACCGTTGACCAACTGAATGCCGTTGCCGACGTCCACGCCGAGGCAACCCATCTTCTCGCGACCCGAGGCGAACGCCTCGAACGCTGGGCGCAGCTTCTGGAGCAAAATCCCAACAGGGTCCTAGGGGCGCTGACGGGGACCGAGCACCAATCCGTGGAGACGCGCGAAAGAATGCGTTCCGCGGGATCACCGATCACAATTGCTTTCGAAGATCCGGTGTTTCGCGCGCTGGGAATGAAGGAAGATACCTACGGTGAGGCCAAGCGCTTCTTCGAGCTGACCGATTGGCAGCTCCACGGGATCGTCTGCCATTGCCATGTAGGCGCCACGATGACGGCACGATGGGCCGCATCCCGTGTCCGCGCGGCAATGTCTGGAAGATCCGGTTTCTTCGCGTGGCTGCGAGGAGCGTTTATGCACTGAAGGCCGATGCCCGGCTGGCGGAAAATCGCGTGCGGTATCGAGCCGGGCTGAACGACTTGAAGAACGATGAGGCGGAAGCGGGCCTCTCCGCCTCCTGTCGATTGTGCTGGATGGCGCAGCTTGACGCAGTCGCCCGCCGAACATGATGCCGCCAATGCCTTGCGTCGAACATCGGAACGCTACGGCGGCGCCGCCCTACCGATCGACCATCGCCATGCCGCGCTCGGTGTAGCGCGGGCCAGCGATTTTTCCGGGCGCCAGGGCGTCGTCGAGCGCGGCCATTTCGGAGGCGTCGAGTTTCAGCGATGCGGCGGCGACGTTCTCCTCCAGATATCTGATCCGCTTGGTGCCGGGGATCGGCACGATGTCGATGCCGAAACCGCTGCCCTTCTGCAGCAGCCAGGCCAACGCGATCTGGCCGGGCTTGACGCCCCGGGCAGTCGCGACGTCGCGCACCTTGGCCGCCGCCTCGACATTGGCGTCGTAGTTTTGCCCCTGGTAGCGCGGGTCGTTGCGGCGGTAGTCGCCCTCGGCATAGTCTTCCGCGCGCTTGACCTCACCGGTGAGAAAACCGCGGCCGAGCGGCGAAAACGGCACAAGGCCGATGCCGAGTTGCCCGAGCCGCGGGATGATCTCCGGCTCGAGATTGCGCTCCCACAGCGAGTATTCGCTCTGCACCGCCGACACCGGATGGACGGCATGCGCCCGGCGGATGTTGGCCGCACCCGCCTCCGACAGGCCGAAGAAGCGCACCTTTCCCTCGGCGACAAGTTCGCCGACGGCGCCCGCGACATCCTCCATCGGCACTGCCGGGTCGACGCGGTGCTGGTAGATGAGGTCGATATGGTCAGTGGCGAGCCGGCCGAGCGAGGCTTCCACGGCCTCACGGATGTGCCCGGGCCGGCTATCAGTTCCGACCTGCTTGCCGTTTTCGATGCGGAAGCCGAATTTGGTGGCGATCGTCACCTGGTCGCGCTTTCCCTTCAAAGCCCGGCCGAGAAGCGCCTCGTTGGTGTAAGGGCCATAGACCTCGGCGGTGTCGAGGAAAGTGCAGCCGAGCTCGATGGCGCGGTGCAGCGTGGCGATGGATTCGGACTCATCGGCCGGACCGTAGGACTGGCTCATGCCCATGCAGCCGAGACCGATGGCCGAGACTTGCAGCCCTTGGCTGCCGAGCTTGCGTGTCTTCAGGGTCATGATTGGGTCTCCAGGAGGGGGATGCCGCGACTATAGCAGCCGCACCGACTTTGGCCGATCTAATCGACGCGGCCTACTCGACAAGGATGTGGGCTTCACGTGCGGCCTCGACAAGCGCCGACCTGGCGATATCGGGGGCAACATCGCCGCTCGTCGCCCGGCGGCAGGCGCGCAAAGCCGTTTGATGTTTTGGGCTGCCGGGGTCACGCCAATGTGTCGTGAGCAATTCAATGGCTTGCTGCGTATTGGACAGATAGTAGATAGAACCGGCGACACCGACCGACACCGCCACCGGTTTGGAAAACCATGCAGTTTGCATTGGGAAACCTCGACTGGGCTGAAGCCATAAACGCATTTGGCAGCCCAAAGTTTCGTCGGTGCCAATCACTCTGGCGTGAGTTTTCCGAAACATGCGGCCTCCGGGTGGAAGACCGTTCCGGAAATTGCCCTATTGGATCGAAGCTGGGCGGGGCAGATCGAGCGGAGAGCTCGCGCGCTCGCCATCCTCGTCAGCGACGCCATCCGCGAACAGGCCGGCCACGCAGTCGAATTCGACTGCCACGCCAACGAGTTGCGCCGCCTGCAGGACCAGATGTTCAATGTCCTCAAGGGCGACGTTCTCGGCCAGATTCCGGACCCTCACCCGTTCCGCCACCGCCGTGATGTTGATGATGCCGTTCTTCTCAAACGCCACCAGAACCGCTGACGTAACATCATCGCGCAGGCGCGTCGAATAATCATACCGCATTCGAAACCTCCCGAAGGGGATCGGTTTTCTGTTCCTGGGAGTATGTGCCGGGCGCCGACTTGCGGCAAGGAAAATCTACGAAATTATGTTGAAAATCAATTAGTTGGCATAATTACACGAATGCCCAGTCGGCGTCTATACCTCATTATGTGCGCAATGCGCCATTCATCCACCACCGGCTCTTGACGCACTATGAGTGCTATCCTAATTATCAGTCGAGTGAGGTAAATACTAATTCGACACATTCTAGGTCCTGAGCGAGGAACGCCATGGCTGAACTGGAACGTCCCGAACGGTTGCAAATCATGCTGACGTCCGATGAGTTGGCGGCGCTGGAGAACTGGCGCTACGACAAGCGCATGCCGAGCCGCTCGGCCGCGGTTAGGGAACTGCTGCGGCGCGGCTTGACTTCGGATGGATTCCTGACCGCGGAGCACGGGTTGAAGTCGCGGGATTTTGGAATCCTGCCCACCGCCGGCGACGGGATTGCCGAAGGCGGCAAGGATTAACTGCAGCCGCGCTGATCGCGACCAGCAACGCGCTCTGGCTGATATACCGGCACGCGACTGGCTGTCGCCTCTATAAAATGTTGGTCGTCACTTCGACGACGATCGTTGCACCTTCCAGCGAGCCGTTGGTCACATGCACGACGCGGGACACCCGCAGATCCTGTGTATTTCCATCGATCGACAGCGAAACGCTTTCCCCGATCCGTGGAACCGCCTGGAAAATTGCATCGGTGGCCTCAGGTCGGTTGTCGATCGATATGCGGCAACTGACGGTCATGGGATATCTCCTGTGTCTGACGGGTGCGGTCGTCAACGCAGGGTCTGCGAAATGGTTTCAGGGAGAGCTTTCTTGGCGGTACCTGCCGCGACGGCATGTTGGCAATGAGCACATTGACCACTGTGCCTCTCGCGCGCAAGCCCGAAATCCGAAGGGATAACTACGGGACGTCCGTAGTTTGACTTGCCCTTTTACGGAAATTCCGTAGTATTGGCCATGCACACAGTCGTCGAAACGCCAGCCGGCATGTCCGAGGAGGAGCGGACAGAGGTTGTCGAACTTCTCGGAGACGAGCCTCGGTTCGGCAAGGTGATGAAGGGCACAGGCGGCTGTCGGAAATTCCGTGTTGCCGGTCGCGGGCATGGCAAGAGCGGCGGTTATCGAATCGTGACCGTGTGCGGTGGTGAGGATATTCCAGTGTTCCTCCTGACCGTGTTCGGCAAGGGCGAGAAGGACAATTTGTCGAAGGCCGAGTGCAATGACCTCGCAAAACTGACGAAGATCTTGATCGACACCTACGGAAAGAAGGGAAAAGCGAAATGAGCAAGAGTGCGTTCAACAAGATCAGGGCCGGTCTCGACGACGCCATCGCGTTCGCTGAGGGTGATACCGACGGGGCCGTGATCCATGTGCCGGAGCGGGTCGATGTCCGCGCAATCCGCAAAGTCCTCCACCTCAATCAAGAGGCCTTCGCAGCCCGGTTCGGCTTCGGCCTTGCTCGTTTGCGCGATTGGGAGCAGGGCAGGTCAGCGCCCGACAGCGCGGTGCGCGCCTATCTCACCGTGATCAAGAAGAACCCCGAGGCCGTGGAGCAGGCACTTGGCGCCGAGGAGACCGCTGCGCGGCTTGCCGGCTAGGCATCTGTTGAAATCAATTGCTGGTTCCCGCTCATGGGCTCGAACCACGATTCACGCCTTCAAAGGGCGCTGTCCTACCATTAGACGAAGCGGGAAGATGCAATTGCCCTAACACCCGTAGCCGGTTCGCGCGCCGGGATCAACGCAGTGCTGCGGCAAAGGCGCGTGGCTGGCATCAGTTCGGGAAGTTGTTGACAGGCTCCTCACAGCGGTAGACCGGGCAGCCGCCGTCACGGGTCGGGACATAGGCCGACATCGGCACCTCTGGCCAGTCGCATTCGTTGCCGAACTGCCTGACATAGCGGTCATAGGTGTCGGGGCCGGTGGTCAGCACCACGGCTCGATGGGTCTGGATCAGTTGCTGGAGCTGATCGCAACTCATCGTGCGGGTATCCGGCCGGGCCTCGGCGAGGCCGGTCGCGGCGAGCAGGATCGCTGCCGTCATCAAGGCAATTTGGCGCATCGGCATGGCGGTTCCCTCAAGCTGACGTGTCACGTGAACTGATGTATCAGGCGAAACTCGCATTTCGGCCCGAAGTTCCGCAACAGCCAACTGGCCGCTTCGTTGCGGCGCAACCAAACGGGGCGTCGTGGGCGGGGATGGACGGCCGCGGCCGGCGTCGTCGTCTTGGCGGGGTCGTTGGAGACCGCCGCCAATCCGCTGACGGAAACAGAATCTTGCGCGGCGATTGCAACCAAATCGGACCGCCGCGCATTGCTGGCGCTGGTGGAACCTGTCCAATGGGCGAGAAAGCTGCGCAAGGAGGGGATGGGATATTGATGGAATTGGCGAGCCTTGAGGCGTCGACCAATGTCAGCGCCGACGCACGGCTGGCTGCCATCGTCGATTCCTCCTTCGATGCCATCATCAGCAAGGATCTGAACAGTATCATCACCAGTTGGAACGGGGCGGCGCAGCGCATGTTCGGCTACGCTGCCGAGGAGGCTGTCGGCCGGTCGATGCTGATGCTCGTTCCCGATCATCTCAAGGATGAGGAGGCCGACATCATCGGCCGGGTTGGCAACGGCGAAATCGTGGCCAGCTATGAGACGATCCGGCGACGCAAGGATGGCGGATTCATTGCCGTCTCGCTCACCGTCTCGCCGATCAGGAACGCATCAGGCGATATCATCGGTGCTTCGAAGATCGCCCGCGACATCACCGCGACCAGGGAGAGCGAGCGCAGAATCCGGCTTTTGCTGCGAGAGGTGAACCATCGCGTCAAGAACCAGTTCGCGGTGATCCTCTCGATGATCAGGGAGACGAGCAAACGCTCGACTGATCCGCGCGAGTTCGAAGAGCTGATCCGCTCCCGCATCATGGCGCTGTCGCGGTCGCACGACCTGCTGGTGAACTCGGATTGGGCGGGTGCCAGCCTCTTCGACCTCGTCCAGGAGCAGCTCAAGCCATTCGGCCGCGAGGAACAGGTATCGCTCTCCGGACCGCTTTTGACCCTGCAGCCGAACGCCGTGCAAAATCTCGGCATGGCATTTCATGAGCTCGGCACCAACTCTTCCAAATATGGCGCGCTGGCGTGCGGTGCCGGGCGGCTGGAGATTTCCTGGCAGATCGCCAATGGTGTTTCGGGAAGGCGGGAAATCCATCTAGCCTGGGACGAGACGATGCCGGAGCAAGGGGAGCGGCGGGACGAAAGCACACGCAAGGGCTTCGGCACCGTCGTGCTGCAACGGGTCGCTCCGCAGTCGCTGAACGGCTCGGCGGTCCTGAAGCGGAGCCCGGGCCATCTCAGCTGGTCGCTGACGGCGCCGCTGGAATCGATCATCGTTCCGCAACTCGGCGCCGAAATCGCTGCTGCCGACAGCGAGCCGTCTTTCCGCCCTTGAGGTCTATTCGGCCATTTCACCCGCTACGATCTGTCCGGACTGGCTCACCGAAGAAGCCAGCGAGCGCCTCGGCGGTCTGTGCCGGGTTCGCCTCGGGAAAGAAATGTCCACCCGGCATCGCCTGGCCGCGCACGTCATCGGCCCAGCCGCGCCACAGTGCCAGCGGCCCGCCTTCACCGGCATACCACTCCGCGAGGGCGCCCTGGCCGCTCCACAGCGCCAGCAGCGGGCAGCGGATGCGCCGGCCGGTGGCCTTGTCCGACCGGTCATGCTCGCGGTCGAGCGTGGCCGCTGCCCGATATTCCTCGCAGATGGCATGGATGTGGGATGGCGCGTGCAAGGCATCGATATAGGCCTGCCGCACCTCGGGTGGAAACACCGAAGGCGACGAGTCCCAGCCACTGAGTGCATTGTCGACGATCGCCTCGGCGGCAGCTGCCAGGATCTTTTCCGGCAACGGCTCGGGCTGCGCCAGCAACGACCATGGCCAGTAGCCCAGCGCCAGCCTGTCGTCGGCCCGATCCCAGGCATCGGCCGTGGCCACGATGTCGAGCACGGCAAGCCGGTCGATAATCGAGCGCCATCCGGTAGGCGACACGGCCGCCGCGATCATGGCCGGCGACCATGAAGCTTGAGAAACCGAGCCTTGCCATCAGCGCCACCATGTCGGCGGCCATGGCGCGCTTGGCATAGGGCGCGTGATCCGCAGCCGACGCCGGACAGGAACTGCCGCCATAGCCGCGCAGATCGGCGCAGACGACGCTGAACCGGCTGGCCAGCGTGGGCGCAATGTCGCGCCACATCAGATGCGTTTGCGGAAAGCCGTGCAGCAACAGCAGCGGCGGCCCGCTGCCGGCACGCAGCGAGAATATGACGGCGTCGCCGGTGTCGATTTTCGTACTTTGAAAATCATCGAACATGGTCGCCTCCGGCACGCGCAACGGCCGGCGAACGGGTTTGGTTGCAACGCAACCCGGGCGGAAGCGGCCAACCTTTTTCCTCGACGGGCGTTGTTCCTGTGAAGGGAAGGCCGCCGCGGGCAGCCGTCACAGGAAAGGAGGCCCGGGATGAGAATTCTCGCCATCATACCATGCGGCCTGATGCTGGCGCTGGCGGCGCCGGCGGCTGCCCAGACCGACCAGCAGAACGACAGCACAGTGCCGCAGGCCGACAAGTGCCGCGCGCAGCCGGAGCAAGGTGCAAAACAGCAGCCCGGGCAGCAGCCCGACAGCGGCAATCTGACTGAGAAGCTCAGCGATTGCGGCGGTGTGCTGAAACCGCCCCCCACAGGTGATCAGGGAATGGCCGCGCCGGCGCCCGACGAAGGCAAGACGCCGGTGATCAAGCCCGGCGAAGTGCCGCCCCAGCCGCCGAAGCAATAGACGCAGGGCCCGTTATCGTCGGGCGGCAACTCGTCTGGGGTTCGAGACCTCTCGTCCGGTCGTACAAGGCGACCCTTTCCGTCGGTCCGTCGGCCCCAACACATTCTTACCGCACAATCACGCCGGCGTGGCTGCAGAGCGCAGCGAACGCTTCCTGCGCCTGGGCAGCACTTGCCTTGTCTTCCATCGCTGCCTCGACCTGTTCGCGCGCCGCCTGATAAAACGGACCACGCATGGCCTGCGGCCAGTCGATCAGGATTTCGCTGGCATCCCTGACCGTCGTGACGTCGCGGATCGTGTCCGAGCCATGTGCCTTGATCCGCATCGGCGTGGGCAGCATCAAGTCGGCCATGTCTTGTTCCCCGTCACTGGAGGAGTTTTGCTTCGCGCGCGGCGTCGATCATCGCCCGCATCGCCTTTTCCGGCGGCGTCCAGCCGTCCAGCGCGTCGCGACAGCTGCGCAGGGCCGCCCTGTAGCGCTGGCCCTGGCCAGCCGGCCAGTCGCCGAGACATTCCAGGCCCTCCCAGGCGCTGCGGACGACGCGCTCATCCTCGGGGGCGAATTTCAGCCGGATCGGCCGGGGAAACATCTTGTCGTTCAACGGGTCGTCTCCATGACTGATGCCAAACGCATGCCCGCGGGCTTGGGCCGAGGCTGCGCAGCGATTTGGGACAACGACATGCACAAAAGAGGCGCCGGATAACGTCGGCGACAGGGGAGGGTTCCCTCGCGAAGGATTAAATTTCACTCGCCCGCATCGACGTCCGACAGCGATCTTGGCGCCGGCGCCTCGGCGGCGTGCGCCGTCGGCCGGTCATGCTCGAACTGTTCAGTGCCGGGCAAGGCATGCAGCCAGGCTTCACGCCTCGAGGTCCACAATTCATATTCGGGCGCGAGATCGGTCGGCGCGACGTCGAGGCTGCCGAGCGCCACCTCGGCCTCGGTGTCGTCGACCCAGGCAACGCGGCCGCCGCAGGTCGGGCAAAAGCTGCGCGTGCCGTAGGAGCTGATGAGGCCGGTGGTCTCGAAGGCTTCGCGCGGCCAGACGGCAAAGGCGGAATAGGCCGAGCCGCCGGCCTTGCGGCAATCCTTGCAATGGCAAAGGCCAACGCGCAGCGGCGGTCCGCTGACCGAGAACTGCACGCCACCGCACAGGCAACTGCCGGTCCTGCGTATGCTGTCGGACATGGTCGTGGCCTCCATCCTTGTCAGCCTGCGAGCTGCCGGGCCGGGCGGGATGGGCTCATCCATCAGAGACGATCCCCACCCCGGTCGTCGCGCCAGGCTCTAGCCGCGCGCCGCCATATGGGCGTCGAGCTTCTTGCGCGATGGCCCGTAGCGCTTGATGATGGTCTGCGCCTCGCTTGGCGGAATACCGTATTTTCGGGCAAAGGCAGCGACCTCGTAGGTCTCGTCGCTCGAGACCAGCTTGCGGTCCTGTTTGGTCTTCGACTTGTCGTCAGCCATGTCGGTCTCGCTTTCTGTTGTCGGGAACATGCAGCCGTCGGCGCACGATCCCGCGATTAACAGGACATAACACAGATCGGCGCCGCGGGTTCCGCAACCACGACAATAAGCCTGGGTGGTTCCGGCACGGTCATGGATTCAAGGAGGCACTCCGGATAAAGCGGGTTTCCAGACAAAAATCTGCTCCGGGGGTGTCGGACCGGGCGTCGGTCGCGCGTCCTTGGGTCGGAACCCATTGCAAACCTGGAGAACGACCATGCCGTCGCAAATCACACAGTCGCAAATCATCACACAGTCGCCGTGGCAGACCACGGCGCTTCTCATCGCCCGCCTGATCTTCGCTGGCGTCTTCCTGATGGCCGTAAGCTTCAAGTTCATGGGCATGGAAGCGACCGCCGGCTACATCGCCGCGGCCGGCTTTCCGTTTCCACTGTTACTGGCCTGGTGCGCGGCGATCCTGGAAGTCGCCCTGGTGCTGTGTTTCCTGACCGGTGCCTTCTTCTCGCAGGCGGCCCTGATCGCCGCCGCCTATGTGCTGTTCCTCGGCCTTGCCTTCCACGGACCCAGCCACTGGGCCGGAAACCAGGCCGAGTTCGGCTTCTTCGTCGACCATTTTTCGTTCCTGGCCGGACTGCTGTTTGCCGCCGTGCATGGGCCGGGCAAGGTGCTTTCGCTCGACCTGGGATGGTCGGGCAGGGCTTGAGGCGAGGGATCACAGCTGGTCGTTGTAGGGTTCCTTTATCTTGCCGACCATGCGGGCCAGCTTCGAAAAGGAGGGCATGTCGACCTCCGGCTGGCACTGATTGGCGAGTTCCAGCAGCCGGAGTGGAAAGTTGATGGCGTCGCGGCTGGACGCGGAAATGGCTTCGGATCGCTCCTGGCTGGTTTCGCAGGCCTCGGCCTTGCGCAAGGCGAGGTCTATTTCCTCTGCCGTCAGCACCCCCTTTTGAACCAGGAGTCGGTTGATCGATGCGACGGCCATCAGCAGGCCCTCAAGTTGCAGATTGGCGACATTCATGGCGATTGCTCCTGTGACTACGATCGAAACGCGCGAGCGCCGTTTTCGCTCCGGACGCGGCGGATTGCCCGCCGGAATGACCAGCAAGCCGGAGCCAAACGGCCTATTCCTGCGTCAGGCGCTCGCCATACTCACGCCACAGCGCCTTCACCTCCAGGCCGCCGAGGCGCGCGATGGAAGGATCGCCGCAGCTGATGGCGACGGCGCTGATGTCGTATTGGGGGTAGGCGTGGGCGACGAAGCGGATCGCCTCGCCAAGCGAACGCACGCGGATGACCGGATCGGCCTGGCCCTGGCCAGTGCTGCGCACGCCGGAAACCGTGGCCGGTGCATGCCGCATCCTGAACACGGATGCCATGGCTGGTCTGTCCATCGTCCTCTCCCATTAGGCCGTGCGACGGGAATCATTCCATGAGCGTCGTCTAATGATTCCACACCCGCTGGCTCATGGCCAGCCGGCCGGTGAAAACGGGAATTGCTGGCGCCGGTCGGGTAGCGGCTTCGACCGATATAGGAATTTTTTCTCAGAATTCTGTTGACGGGGTGAGGGCAGCTTTGCCTTCCAGACGCTGAACCCCGTGATCGGCACCGAAGACATTGTCCTGTCGTTCTACCAGTCCGACGACACGGTCAGGGATATTCGGGAAGCCGCGCAAGACATCATCGACCAGGCCCAGGCAGCGGCCAATGTCGCGGCCGAAGCGATGACCACGGTAATTGATCCCCAATTCGCCACGCTCGCCGCCGCCCAGGCGTTTTCCCCGCCGATCGCCCCGACCTACATCCGCACCGCGTTCTACGACAGCCATCAGGTGGCAGGCAGTGGCGCTGTCTACCGCAAGAACGGAACCACGGCCGGGGATCTGGTGATCATGTTGAGCGATGGCGTGACGAAGGCGGGGTATGGGCTGGCCTCAATTCCCGTGGCCGCATCCATGCTTGGCGCGCGCGGTGGCGGCGCGAACGCCACGGCCGCTATCGAGTCGCTGCTCTCGGTCAGCTATCCGCACGTGCTGATTGACGGCTCGTACCAGACCGATGGCAACCATGTCATTTCGACGGCGAAGAAGCGCGTCGAATGCCTGGGTGGCTCTGCCCTTATCCTGCGCGCTCCGGCCACCACGGTCACCCGCCATTATCCCGTGATCGACATCGCTGCCGATGATGTCCAGGTTGACGGGGATCTGACGATAGATGGCGGATCGCACGCCGGGTACGAGGCTTCCATAGGCATCCGTGCTGGCCTTTCGACAGGAGCGCGCAGGAAGCGACCGACGATTCGCGGCATCAAGGTGCGCAATCTTGGGCTTGCGGGCGTCATGGCGCTCTGTGTTGACAGCCCAACGATCGAGGACATTGACGGTTACAACATCGTGTCGCCAACCGGCGGCGAGTTTGGCGATACCGTTTACGTCGCTGGTGTCCGCAGGCCGATCGTGCGCAACATCCGGTCGGCAAAATGCAAGCGCGACGGCGTCGTGTTGACGTATGCGGGAAACCTCAACACCACCGACATGTTGGTAGACGGTGTTTTCGCCGATGCGCATCTCGATAGTCCCTCTGCCGGTGTCTGGGTGGAAATGACGGGCGCGCGAGATCCACGAGGAATCATCACCAATGTGGTGGCGAATGACTGTCTGGTTGGCGTCGCAGCGACCGACGCCAACAGCGAAGTGCTCATCTCGAACGTCAAGGCGATCGGCAATAGGCTTTCTGGCAGTTCTGCCGGCAATGTATACGGCGTTCAAATCCAATCGGGCCGGCTCGATAACTTGTATATCGACCGCTACAACACAGCCCTGCAATTGGAGCCAAACGGCGAATACCAACTCGCTCTTAGCTCGCAGGTCGGATCGTTTGCGACTGGCGAGACCGTCTTCGGCGGCGCCTCTGGCTCGACCGGGACCCTGCGGTTCCAACATGTTGAAATTGTCGTAACCGGTTCAACTGTCGACTATGAACTCGGCGAGACGGTAACCGGTGGTACGTCCGGTGCGACAGGCACCGTGACCGATTTCTTCGCCAATCTGCTGAGAGTCTTGCCGGTGACCGGGACATTCCAGGCTGCTGAAACAATCACTGGCGGCTCCTCGACGATTGCGAAAACGGCAAGTAGCGTGACCCGACGCATCTATGTGCGCGGTTCGGCCGGCATCTTCTCAACTGGCGAGACGATAACGGGCGGCGTGTCCGGCGCCACGGCCACAGTCGCCGCTCCATACCAGACGCCGCTTGCGATCGGCCCAGGCACCGTGATGAACTGCTCGACCGACGCCATAGTGGTGGCGAATTGCGTCACGCCAGCGAGCCTTAGCCTGACGGGCATCAGGGGCAACACCCAGTCGCATGGCATCCGGTTCAACCTTTCCGCCGGCCAACGGCTGCGCAAGGTCAGTCTAAAGGACATCGCGCTGAAGAACTCGACTTCAGTTGGCATTGCCTTTCGGGTGACCACCGGCGGCGTAATTGACGAAATGCTCGTTGATGGTTTTGACATGTCGGAATGGGTAGGCGACGGTACTGGCAGTTCCATCACGGCCGGCATCGTGACCCGGTTCGTCGGTGGCGATAACCCCGGCCTGCACGGGACGTCGAGTGTGCCAATCAACCTGACCCTCAACACAATCCTGTTCGGCCTGCATAACCGCGCCTTCTGCCATAACAACGGCGCCGGCGCAGCGCGGACCCACACGCTGCCGCCGGCCGCACCGGGTTTACGGATCGGCTTTGCTGATGTGCACTCGACCCATGTCATGAATCTCGATCCCAACGGCACGGACACGATCAAGGGTGGCGGTGCAGGAAAATATCTCATCCTCGATCCCGGTGAGCGAGTGACCTTGGAGGCCTACGCGTTGGGATTGTGGGTTGTCAGTTCGGCAATCGGCTGGTCAGGGGATTTCGAGCCCTAGAAAATTGCGACTCGATAGTCCTGATGTTATCAGGAGCCATGTTCTTTTTGCTGTGGGTAACGGTTATCGCGACGACAATACTTTTGCTGACCAGATTCCCCACAGTTTCGGCGATCTGGATCGGCTTCGTCGGTCTTTGCGCCTATAGCATTCCGGCATTGCTCGGCATAACTCGGCCGGTTTTATCTGGCAAGATGTCGGCATACTACGCCCCGACCTCTGATGCGGCCACACTGGTGATGGCTGTAGCGTGGCTCGGCTTTGCGCTTTCCCTTCTTGTCGCTGATACAAGCGGGTATGCGCTGAGGCAGCCGACGATCCGGGCAATCCCACATCCAGTCTATTTGAACCGCTTTCTGTTGGCGGCGCTCGGGCTTGTTGTGCTTTGCTACAGTTCATTAGCATACAAGTCCGGTAATTTCCTATGGCTGCTCGATCCTCGGGCGGAAATCAGCTCCTACATCGGCGCTGACTGGCTTCTCTGGAAATGGTCGATTGCGCTTGGCTTCCTGATAGGGTGGTATTTTCAGGTGCCTTGGGCCAGAAATGTCTTCTCGTGTCTGCTCGCGCTGATCGTTGTCGGCGCTGATCGCACTACCCCTGTCATCACCCTAGTCTCTCTAGGCATCGCGCTCATGTGGGGCCGGCCAGCGATCAGGACGTTCTTTTCCGGGAAATCGATAACCGCCGCCGGAGCAGTTTTAGCCGTTATTTTCTATGCCAAACCTTTCTACGTGTCCTTGAAGTCTGACCAGTCCTTCAGCGACATTCTCGCATCGACAGACGCCATGTCTTTGCAGGCCGGATGGGAGGCCTTCGGCACTCATGAATTGCTTGAAAAAGTCGTCGCCTTGAACGTTTCATATCCGCTTTGGAGTACGACGCGGGATTGCCTCGCGCAGTTTCTGCTGGTGCCGTCCTATTTCGGGTTTGGAAGCGGCGGCTTTAATGAGCTCTTGCAGCAGCAGGTTTTTTCCCAGGCGACCTACGGACTAGCCTCCAATTTATGGGCGCACTGCTGGGCGATGGGCGGGCTTCTTGGTGTCCTGATCGGGGGAGGGATTTATGGTGCCAGCATCCTGTTTTTGAACAATTCGATAGTTCGTAGCAGGGGTATGATGTTTTTTCTCTTCCTTCTAGGGGCGGCCACTATCGGGGTGTACGCCCACAGGAACAGTCCCGAGAATATTCTTGCGCTGATCCGACCGATCGTCATCGTGTTTTTCACGATTCAGGTGATGGCTATCGTAACCACTCTGCAAGTGCGATCTCGGCGCATGATCCCTGTTAGAGATCGCCATTCTCCTACGCCACGTGGGCCTTAACCACCGCCCGGGGTTGCGATCACTAAACCTTTATAAACGCGATTGTTCCTGCAGCGCGGCCAAACTCTATAAATCCGCACGTGGTTATGTTTTGGTTCAACTCAAGCGCTTCAGCATGGCTTGCGAGGCGGCTCCAACACTTTCGTGCTCGATGCGTGCGGATCGTCATTGCCGCCCAGAAAGTACCAAGGAGCGGCCACGTTGCTGAGGCACAAAGTGCCACTGAAATCGGAAGCACAAGGAACCCGACTCAAACGAACCCATCCAGCGAAGTTCGAATTTGAGACCGCGTAAACTGCCGCCTGTCCGATCGAAACGGCAGCAGAAATCGTTCCCAACGCGATGAACCAGGCTGCGAAAAGCCGGTCCGTCGGCCTTGAGTAGATAGCTGTGGCCGAGGCGCGTAGCGCGAGAACAACAAGCGCGAATGATATTGTTGCCGCACTGAGCCAGGAACCCAGTGGATTGCGTTCGGCCGATCGCAGGTGTCGGTGATCGCACCTCGACGTTGTCCGTCATCTTGCCCTCTCTCCACAAGATCTGTGTGCTGAGCAAGAACACCATGGCCCTGCCCACCGGCATGGCTGCGCCAATCAAATCCGTGATGCTCCAGCCCATCGCTCGCCGGGACATGTCGCGAGCAGATTGAACCATCGTGTCCATCCTCCCAGCCTAGCAAAACCGATCCGAAAGGAAACATAACCATGGACCGCAACTTCGCGCGGGCGCTTGCGCTCGTTCTGAAATCTGAAGGGCTCTGGTCGGACAATCCAGCCGATCCAGGTGGCGCCACCATGAAGGGGGTGACGCTCGCCAATTTCCGCCGCTACGTGAAGGCCGACGCGACGAAGGCGGACCTCCGCAGCATCGGCGACGCGCAGGTTGCCACGATCTACCGCCGTTTCTACTGGGACGCCGTGCTCGGCGCCGAACTGCCCGATGGCGTCGACTTTGCGGTGTTAGATTTCGCGGTGAACAGCGGGCCTGGCCGGGCGGCGAAATACCTGCAGGCGGCGGTGGGCGTTGCCCAGGACGGCCGGATCGGACCGGCGACCATCGCGGCAGTAGAGGCAAAACCGGCCGGCGTCATCATCGATGCGATCTGCGATGCGCGGCTGGCGTCTCTCAAACGGCTGCCGACATGGGCAACGTTCGGGCGCGGCTGGTCCGATCGGGTGAGGTCGGTGCGGGTTCAGGCCTTGCTGATGTCGCCGCAACATGCCGCGGTGGCCGCGCCGGCGTCTGTCCCGCAACCGCCCAAAGCCGAAACCACCGCTACCGAGGCGCAGACGAACCAGCCGGTGCCTCGGGCACCGCCATCCGGCGGCAAGACGGCTGCGGCGGCCGGTATTCTCGTGCTCATGGCCGCAGCGCTGGCGGCGTTCCGGCATCACCTCACCGGTTTTTTCGGGAGCCTCTTTTGATGACATGGTTCAACACCAACGCCTTACACAATCTCCTCAACACGCTGATCGCCATCATCTGCGGCGGCGCCCTTGCCGGCTTCGACTGGACGATGTTCGGGGTGAGCGACCGCGCCGCGCTTCAGATCAGCGGCACTATCGCCCTTGCCAAGATCATCATCAACGCGGTGCGCGACGGTCCGCGCGGCATGATCGTGCCGCCGGCCAAGGAGACATGAGATGGGAACGCTCGCACTGCTTGGCCAGGTCTGGCCATATCTCCTTGCAACGTGTGCAGCGCTCGCCGGTCTCTGGACGGCCTACGCTAAGGGCAAGGCCAACCAGAAGGCCAGGCAAGATGCCGCCGACGCCGCGGCTCGCTCCGAAGCCCAGAAGATCGATGATGCCGTTGCCGGCCGGACGCCGGACGACAACCGGAGGAGGCTGGGCAAATGGTCAAAATCCTAGCGCTTTCCCTCACGCTGGCCGGCTGCACCACATCGGGCGGGTCATTCTGCGCGGCCGAGCATCCCATCCGGCCGACACAGGCAGAGGTGGCGACCCTATCCGACGCGTCGGCAGCGGCGATCCTGGCTCATAACGAAAAGGGTCAGAAGCTCTGTGGATGGAGGCCGTGATGCACGAAATTTTCGACCTGCTTGGCATCAAGGGACCGGTCGTGGCGGCTGGCCTTGCCGGCGGCGTTCTGCGCGCGCTCTCGCGGCATCGCTACAAATTGCGCGAAATGATAGCCTCGCCAATCTGTGGCGCCTTGGCGGCGGCATATCTGACGCTGCCGGCGGTGTCCTACGCCAGGATCACCGGCCTGCCGATGCCGGATCCCGTCGACGACACCACCACACTGGCAGCGGCCTTCCTGATCGGCGTCTGCGCCATGTGGATCTCGGACGTCCTGTTCGAGTTTGTCGCGAGGCGATTCAAGCCGCCGTCAGATGAGTAGCTGCTGGCTCCGGTCGGCGTTGTCTGTTGGCATCTGCTTGACAGCATGCCCGAGACACTTTCGGCATGAAGCCGCGCCGAAAGAGCCGCCAGACGCGGTATAGTCCTCATTCCACGATTGCCATTTTTGCCCGCCTCGGCTCGCGCCGGGGCGGCCTTTTTGCGTTTCGGCCCGATGCAGCGGCGACTCGGATTGGCAAGCCTCAAGCCAGGATGTTGACCGCGCGTGCCGCGACCAGCGCGATGGTCAGCAGCGAGATCATGGATTCCGCCATCATCAACAGCTTGGCGCGCTGGGAGAGTGGCAACGTATCGGTGGGCGAAAACGCTGTCGCATTGGTGAAGGCAAGGAAGAAATAGTCGACGAAGCCGGGCAGCCAATCGCGAAGGTCACGGTCGTTCAGCGTCATCTGTGCGAACAGGAAGTCGGCCTGCGCGAGCTTGACGAGCCCGCAGGTCGGCGGTCCACCGCGATCGGTGCTCCAGAACCACAAGGCAAAGACGATGACGTTGGTGACCCATATGTTGAGCGCATCGATCAGCAGCGTCGTGCCGCTGTTGCCGGCATGGCCCTCCAGCAAGGCACGCACCAGCAAGAACAGCGAACCACAATTCATGAGGCTGATGATGGCGGTCATGGTTAGCGCGGTTCTGCGGATCATGATGCGAAACTGGCCGATCGCATGCCACTCGTGATCATCGACCGCCTTTCGGGTGGCGGCCTGTGTCCAGGCCGTGGCCACCGACAAGGGCAGCAGCAGGGCGGCCTCCAGCACCGGCGCCAGCCAGCGCGGCCCAAATGAGAGGTTGTTGATGACCAGAAGCTGCAGGCAGATGATAACCAGAACGGCCGCGCGCGCCATCCAGAAGTCGAGCGCACGGTAGTGGATGACGGCGTGGTGATGGCGCATTGGGATCCGGATTTTTCAGAGAGAGGAGCGCCGATACTCCTGCTCGATATTGGTGCTGCAATGGCACATAGCTATACTTTTTTGTAAGCTTCGACGTTTGGGCTGTTCGTCAAACCGGACTATGTGATCTAAGCGCCGCATGGCGGGGATAGATGGATCCATGGACGACTGGGTACCGGCGGGATTGGTTGCCGCCGGCATCGATTCCCCATCGGTTTTGTCCAGTCTAACCCGTCGTCCCTTGTATTTGCTGGCGATTTTGTGCGTGATGCAGATATTCTGCTGGACGGTGGCGCCCGCACTTGTCAACGTCTCACCGCCCAACGATGTCGTCGAAGGCTTCATGTGGGGCCGCGAATGGGTGCTGTTGAGCTACAAGCATCCACAGCTTCCCGCATGGCTGCTCGAGACCAGCCATCTTCTGACCGGATCGTTCCGCTGGCCGCAATATTTCCTGGCCCAACTGACGATCTCGGCGACTTTCGTCCTGGTCTATCTACTGGCCCGTGACCTGATAGGGCAGAAGCGTGCGCTGGCTGCCGTGCTTTTGATGCCGTCTCTCTATTTCTTCGGCTGGCCGACCCCGCAGTTCAATCATGACTACGCGCAGATGCCCTTCTGGGCCGCTATCTGCTGGCTGTTGTGGCGTGCAGGGCGTGGTGGTGGGCCGGGCTGGTGGCTTGCGCTCGGACTCGTATCGGGCGTCGGGCTCTACGCCAAGTTTTCCACCGCTCTGCTGTTGCTGTTCGGCGCGATTTGGCTGTTGTCCGACCCGCGGGCACGCAGTCGGCTCGCCACGCCTTGGCCATGGCTTGGCCTTGTGGTTTTCGTCGCTGTCGCTGCGCCGCTGGCCGTCGAACTCAACCGCGTCGATTTCCTGCCGCTGACCTATGCCGCCTGGCGCGATCAGTGGGTGCTGGCCCATCGCTCCCGCTTCTATTATATCGGCGTCCAGATGGCCGGGCTCTGCGGCTTTGTTCTGGTGCTGGCGATATCAGGGCTGCTGCGGCGCTCGGCGGCGCCGCAAGAGCCCGTTGGGCGCGGTATTCTCGTTTACCTCTTGTGGATGGGGCTTGGCCCGGCGCTCCTCGTCATGGTGGCGTCCCTGTTCACCGGGGCAGGCGAGGCCTGGGGCGCGCCGATGTACAATCTTGCTGGCGTTGTGGCGCTTGCCTTGCTGGGCCACCGCCTCGGCACCGTCGAGATGCGAAAGCTGGCGATCTGCGCGTTCGTCTGCATCATCGGCATATCTGGTGCTTATGCGGGGATCCGCTGGACGAAATGCAATTTGCGTGGACGGATGGACGCCGTCTGTTGGCCGGCGCAGAAGATATCGGATGAGGCCGAGGTCGTCTGGCACGCGGCCGCGCCCGGTCGGCTCGACATCGTCGGCGGCCATCCCCTTATCGCGTCGCTGGCGGGCCTCAACGCCTATGACAAGCCGTCGATCTTCACAGACCTGAACATGCAGTATGCCCCCTGGATCACCAAGGATCGGCTGCGCGACCACGGCATACTGCTGGTCTGGCCTGGGCGCGACGTGCCACCTCGACTGCAGGTGTGGGTGGGCAACGTCCCGGTCAAAACCGTTCTTTTCGACTGGTCGCTCAGGGCGCCGCCGGTGGTGGTCAGCTTTGCCGCCATTCCGCCCGGCGCGCCGCAGTTGGCGAATGCGATCGACAGCCTCGCCCAAACGAGCAACTGAAGCAGGTCGGCGGTCCGCTGGACGGAGCAAGAGACAATGCCCATTTATGGGAGATCCAAGTTGATTTTGCGCAATTCCAGACGGAAAATCGCTACACGCTTTTCGTGGAATTGCTTTTGAGGAGACGTGATATGGCGACTTCGACCGAACGTGCAGTTCTTGCCGGCGGCTGTTTCTGGGGCATGCAGGATTTAATACGGCGCTATCCCGGCGTCATCTCCACCCGTGTCGGCTATAGCGGCGGCGACGTGCCCAATGCCACCTATCGCAACCACGGCACCCACGCCGAAGCCATCGAGATCAATTTCGACCCGGCCATCATCAGCTATCGCACGCTGCTGGAGCGCTTTTTCCAGATCCATGATCCGACGACCCGCAACCGGCAGGGCAACGATGTCGGGCTGAGTTACCGCTCGGCGATCTATTACACCAGCGACGAACAGAAGCGCGTCGCCGAGGACACTATCGCCGATGTCGATGCCTCGGGTCTGTGGCCGGGCAAGGTCGTCACCGAAGTGGCGCCGGTCGGTCCCTTCTGGGAAGCCGAGCCTGAGCATCAGGACTATCTGGAGAAATATCCCAACGGCTACACCTGCCACTTCGTCAGGCCGGGCTGGAAGCTGCCGGTTCGCGAAAAGGCTGTTTCGTAGACTTCACAACCGGCGACTGTGCCGGCTCGACGAGACCGTCGAGCGGCTTCGTCGCAGGCCAAGCCCTTTCAGGTCACTGCGCCTTGTCACCTCGGTGCAGCCGTCGAGCGCCTGATATCAAGGACTGCGCCATCTTAGCACGCCACGTGGCAAATCAAGCGCGGCTAGGAACACGCTGCGGGGGGTAACGCCTGCTGCGTTGGGTATGACGTTGACCCTTGGCGGCTGCGAGACCGCGCCCCGCTTGAAAAGATCGATAATGCCAGCTTGGCCTTGTTTAGGAGTGCCCGGTTCCGCGGGCGCCCAAAAAAGCCGCGGAGCATGCGCTCGCGGCTTCCTCGGTTGCCGGCAATGGCCTACTTACCGCAGTGGTTATCGTTGACCGTCGGCACAGAGGTGCCCGGCGAGGTGTGGGTGGCGTCAGGCTGCGCGCCCTGCGGGCCGGCCGGGCAATTTCGATCTGCGTTCGAATTCATGTCGCCGGGCATGCCGGTCGTGCTGTTGGTTATGCCGAGGTCGACAGTACCGGGCCTAACCGTATTCGGCGAAGCCGGGGTGTTCGGCTCCACAGTCACCGACTTCCCGCTGCCGGCGCCATCGCCACTTGCGTTATTGCTGCCGGCACTTTGCGCCATGGCTGACATGGCCAGACCAATCGTGAGAGCCGAAGCTGCGAGGATTTTCATGAACATGGTTTGTCTCCATTTCTGTGAACTCGTCGCTTGTTTCTACGAAGGTGATCGCATTTGCGACTATGGGGACAACCGGTCGCGGCAGCGAAGGTTCCCGATAAAATTTCGCTCCAGAAACATCGGCGTCTTCGACCCAAGAACCACGCCTGGCGCAATGCTTTTTGGTGCAGCGCGCTGAAAAAATGGCTTTCACTTCGGTTTGATTGGTGCTTTAACCCGCGCATCCACAGGGGTGCTCCGTACGGTCGGGGCTGAGACGGGGGCGGCAAGCCCACAGACCCTAAAAGCTGATCTGGGTAATACCAGCGGAGCGAGGCGGGCCATGTTTTCAGGCGCACAGATTTCCCTATATCCCATGGCCGACGATTTCGTCGGCGTCATCCTTGGCGCGCTGGGCGCGCTCGGTCCCTATCGCGACAAGCTCCGGATCGAGACCGACGACATCTCGACCCTGCTGGTCGGGCCACCCGAGGTGCTGTTTCCAGCCATGCGCGACCTCTTCGTGGCGGCGGCGCGCAGCGGTAAACATTGCGTGCTGTCAGCCACCATCTCACGCGGCTGCCCGGGCGAGCCGGACGATCCGATCTGCCGCTCCGATGCCCTTGGCGGACCGGTCGGGCCACTCGGCCCGCGCAGGGATGCGGCCATCGCGGCGGTGCGCGGCGCGGCTTCGACTGGCCAGCCGGCGGCAGCGCAGTTCTCGCTCTATGTGATGGGCACCGACGACCATATGGATGAGATCTACGGCTGCATCGATTTTCTCAAGCAGTCGGGCGTCTATGAGCGCTCCAAGCATTTCTGCACGAAATTGCGCGGTGATGCGGGCGCGATCTTTTCGGCGCTTGACGCGGCCTTCTGCCGCTTCGGACCGGGTGCCGGCCACGTAACCCTCGACGTCACGGTTTCAGCCAACAGCCCGTCGGCCGTCTGAAACAGCCGCCGCCTATGCGAGGCCGTCAAAGGTTACCTGCCGTGGTCCCATCCCCAGTTTCTTCGCGCCCGATCGCGAGCCTTCTTGTCAAGGCGGTACCGGTGACGATGTCGGTCGGACTGCTCCTGCTGGCCTGGGAGCTTTATGCCATCTATTCCGGCATCAAGCCGACGACACTGCCGGCGCCGTCACGCGTCCTTGAGCAAGCGATGCTCAATCGCGAGGCGTTGATCGACAACGCCGCTCCGACCATCCGCGCCACGCTGCTTGGCTTTGCCTGTTCGCTCAGCGTCGCCTTTGCGCTATCGATACTTGTCGACTTTTTCCAGCCGCTGCGCCGCGCGCTGTTTCCCGTCTTCATCTTCAGCCAGACATTGCCGCTGGTGGCGATCGCGCCGCTGGTGGTGCTGTGGTTTGGCTTCGGACTGGCGCCCAAGATCATGCTGGTGGCGCTGGTCACCTTCTTTCCGATGCTGGTGGCATTGGTCGAGGGTTACGAGTCGACCGAGGCCGAGATCGGCCAGATGCTGCACGCCATGGGGGCAGGGCGCTGGCGCATCTTCGTGCTGGCGCGGCTGCCTTCGGCGCTGCCTTACTTCTTTGCTGGCCTGAGGATCTCCATCACCTATGCCGTGGTCGGCGCTATCTTCGCCGAATATGCGGGTGCGGCGAAGGGCTTGGGCATCTATATGCTCAACGCCAAGAACGATTTCCGCCCCGACCTGGTGCTGGCCGCTGTCGGCGTCAGCGCAGCGCTTACGCTTGCCCTGTTCGGGTTGACCGTACTGTTGCAGCGCATTGCCATGCCTTGGGAGGGCAAGCAAACCGCAGGGAAGCGGCGATGAGCCGGCTCGAACTGCGGCATGTGCGCAAGGCGTTCGGTGGGCTCGACGTGCTGGCCGATATTTCGCTGAGTGTCGGCGCTGGTGAGTTCGTCTCGGTGCTTGGGCCCTCAGGCGCCGGCAAGTCGACGCTGTTCCAGCTTCTGACCGGCGCCGAGCACGGCGAGGGCGAGATGTTGTTCGACGGCGCGCCCTCGATGACCACGGCAGGCATTTCGCCTTCATGCCGCAACGCGACGCGCTGATGCCGTGGCGACGCATTCTCGACAACACGACGCTGGGGCTCGAAGTGCAGGGCATCGGGCGCAAGGCGGCGCGGGCACGTGTTGCGCCGCTGTTTGCCGAGTTCGGGCTTGCTGGCTTCGAGCGGCATTTTCCTGCTCAGCTGTCCGGCGGCATGCGCCAGCGTACGGCCCTGCTGCGCACGGTGGTGCAGGAGCGCGACATGCTTTTGCTCGACGAGCCTTTCGGCGCGCTCGACGCGCTCACGCGCACCGCGATGCAGCGCTGACTTGAGCGGATGTGGCGGGATCACGGCTGGACGGCGCTCCTGATCACCCATGATGTGCGCGAAGCCGTGTTCCTGTCCGACCGCATCTATGTGCTGTCGGCGCGCCCGGCCTGCATCGTGCGCGAAATCAAGGTGCCGCTGCCGCGACCGCGCAGCCTCGGCGGCGATGCTGCGCGCCAGGCAAGTGCGCTCGAGGCCGAGATCCTCGACATCATCCTCAACCCCAACCCATCCAAAGGAAATGACCATGATTGACTTGACGCGCCGGCAGGCTCTGCTGCTGACCCTTGCCACCGGCCTTCCGCTGTTTGCCGGATCGGGGCGAGCCCGGGCACAATCGGCGGCGCAAAAGGTTACCGTCGCACTCGACTGGACGGTCAACACCAATCACATCGGCCTGTTCGTCGCCCGCGACAAGGGGTTCTATTCCGAAGCTGGACTCGAGGTCGGGATCCTGCCTTACAGCGATGCCGGTGCTGGCACGCTGGTCGCCAACCGCGTCGCCGATTTCGGCATCAACGGCACGATCAGCCTGTTCACCCAGAAAGCCGCCGGGGCCGACCTGAAGGGCGTCTACGCGGTGGTGCAATCCGAAACCGGCCGCGTGGTTTTCAACGCGGCTCGCAGCGAGATCAAAAGCCCGCGGAATCTCGACGGCCTGACCTATGGCGGCTTCGGCAGCGCCTGGGAAAACGCACTAATCGGCACGATCATCCGGCACGACGGCGGCAAAGGCAATTTCGAGACGGTGACGCTGGGTACCTCAGCCTATGAGGCGCTGGCCAACGGTTCGGTCGACTTCACGCTCGAAGTGTCGACCTGGGAAGGCGTTGATGCCGAGTTGAAAGGTATCAAGCAGCGCAGTTTCGTCTATGCCGATTACGGCGTGCCCGATGAGCACACGACACTGATCTCTTCGAGCGAAGCCTATCTCGAGGCAAATCCGAAACCTGCTGCCGCCTTCGTCCAGGCAACGCGGCGCGGTTACCAGTTCGCGGTTGATCATCGCGAGGAGGCGGCAGCCCTATTGGTCGCCGCCAACAAGGATACGCTGACCAACCCGGCACTGATCGAGGCTTCACTGAAGATGCTGGTCGACGGCCATTATCTGCGGAGCCAAAGCGGCGCCATCGGGACGATGGATACGGCCAAGATGGAAGCGATCGGCGACTACCTCTTCGCGTCCGGAATCCTGCGCGATGCCAATGGCAAAGTTCTGACGCAACGCCCTGATTTCGCGAAGTATTTCAGCAATTCAGCTCTGGGGTAGGGAGCCAATCGGCTCTCGACCTTCGAGGAAATGGCTGGCCAGCCAAGAAGCTCACGAGGTGCGGCAGCTTTACGTCAGACCCACAGATCAGCAGACCCGACCGATTCAATTCCGGACGATCTCATAGAGCAGAGTGGTTTTGATGTGTCGCCCGGGTTCACCCTGCAGCGGCAGGGCGGCTGCGTAGAGTTTTGCTACGGCTGGGCAGAGACCTTCGAATTCCCGGCTCATATTGGCAATGGCAGTCATCTCGGCGGGAGTGCCGCCAGCGTTGATGAAAGCGTCGGCCAGCAGCGACCAGTCTCCGTCGCTGGCAGCGGCGGCCGGCAGACTGCCATTCTTCGCTGCGCCGAAAGCGTGGAACAGGGTGGCGCCGACCTTGTCCATGTCGATCAGGAAATCCTGGTCCGGCGTGCCGAGTGCATCCGGCCCTTCACGAAGGTAGTTGTTGCAGATGGCAGCGGTTTCCCGCGCCATGACATGGTTGAGCATATCCGATTGTGCACGCAGCGCTTCGGCGGCTTTGCCGTCCGGAGCCGAGGACAGCAGGGATGCGTATCTTCGCCTGAGATCGGCGACAGCCATCCTGCTCGCATTTCGCACCTGATCGACATTTCCAAGTCTGGCCACGGCCGTGATTTTTTCCACGACGACGTCGTAGTCGTCTGGAAACTCCTGCTTGATTGCCTTGAAAATCTGGCTTCCTTGGCTTTCAATCTGTTCGCTTACCTGAGCTGTGGTCAGCATTTGTGGATCGGGCGAACCCGCCACTGTCTGGTAAAGATATTTGCCGCCGGCAAAGCCGAGCGCCCAGGGCAATACCTTTATCGCAACAAACGACAAAGCGGCGACCGCCGCCACGCTAAAGCCTTTCCAACGTCCCATCCACCGGCCCTCCCTGAACCTGTCTAGTTCGCGCCGAGGGTCCGCGCCTTCTTGCGGTCGGCTTCGGCGCGCTTGTGATTGTCCTTGGCCTCCCACGCAACGGGTTCGACTGGCCGGACCCTGTCGTCTGCGGCCTGTTCGTTGCAGGTACCTGTCCGTTTCGGATCGAGCTTGATTGCCTGTCTGCAGTCGGCAGCGGCAATCACGTAGTCTCCTACAGACGCCCTGGCCAGGGCGCGATCGTAATAGGCTTCGGCATTGTTGGGATCGAGCCCGATTACAAAGCTGAACGAGTCTATCGCGCCTCCGACATAGCCTTGAATCTGCTGGTTCAACCCCCGTTGCAGATTCCAGGCGATAGCCGCTGAATTGTCCTGCTGGGGAGCGGCCATAGATGCATCCGCAGACGGAGCTTCACCGCCTGTCACCTGCTCGTTGCAGGCGCCGGACCGTTGTGGTTCGAGTTCCATGGCTTTTCGGCAGTCGGCCGTCGCGCGGTCACGATCGCCTTTGCGGGTCAATGCGAGCGCGCGGCCGAAATAGGCGGCAGCATCCTTCGCGTTGAGGTCGATCACCTTATCGAAATCAGCTATGGCGCGATCATTGCCGCCTGTATTCGTCCAGGCGACGGCCCTGTTGTAGTAGCCGTCCGCGCTGTCGGGGGCGAGCCCAATCGCCCGATTGGCATCGGCAACTGCGCGCGGCCAGTCGCTCTTGCCAATCCAGGCAGCGCTTCGATTGGCGTAGGCGTCGACGCTTTCCGGATCGAGGCTGATGGCATGGTCGAAATCAGCTATCGCAAGGTCGTAGTCGCCTTTGGAAGCGTGGGCGATGCCTCTGTTGACATACACTGCGGCGCCTTGTGGATCGAGGCGGATCGCCTCGTCATATTCGGTGATAGCCCTGTCGTGGTCGCCCTTGCGTTGCCAGGTGGCGCCGAGACTGTTGCGCGCATTGTGGTTTTGCGGATCGACAGTGAGCGCCTGCTCGAAATCGATAATAGCCGCGTCGGTCTTGCCTTTGCGAAAGAAGGCCAGGCCACGGCTGTAGTAGGCGTCGCCGGAGCCAGGCTCGAGGCTGATTGTGACATTGAAGTCAGCGATGGCGCGGTCGTTTTCCCCCTTGTTGTACCAGGCAGCCCCGCGATTGAAGTAGGCCGAGACATCTCTGGCATCGAGCATGATCGCTTCGCTGTAGTCGGCGATCGACCGGTCGTAATCATGCTTGTCGTCCCAGGCGAGGCCGCGACGGAAATAGGCGATGACACGGTTCCGCGACGGTGCCGTCTTGTCATCGGCAATCGGCGTGCAGGCGGCGATGAGCTGATCGGCACCGACCTTGCGGTCGCTGAAGCAGACAGCGTAATCCTTGCCGGTGGCGAGGGCGGATGTGTTCAGGATAAGGAGGACGACAAGGCTTTCCAGCGACAAGCGCACCCATGGAAGGGCTGTCGTCAGCGCAAATAATCCGCTTACGGCGGCAGCCAGCCCCGCACCTTTCCAACGCGCCATTTCGCTGGCCCCCCGAACACCCGCTTCAGCGGTGACCTGCCTAGTGTTCGTCATTTGTTCCAAAAATGCAAGCAGAAATTGCAGAGCGGAATGGATCAGACCTGCCTGCCGCCATGGTGCCGGCCCGACTTCTTGCGAGCCGCTAGGGCGCGCTTCGCGCTGCATCCTCGGTGCGTCATATCCCGTTTAGTGCTGATCTGATCTTGTTGATTAACCGCCCGGCAATGGTTGCGTGCAAAGGTTGCCCCGAGGGATCATTGGGGTGCTTGCCTTGCTCATATCAAAAAGCGAAACCCTTTCGCACATCAATGACGACAGGATCTTGTCCGCGGCCCGGAAGCGCGAAATCCTGGTCGATTTGCGGGAGGGTTTCTTTCGGATCTGCGCGCTGGCTTTCGCGGGGATGTTCGTCTACCGTGGCGTGTATCACCTCATGCTCGACCCGACCCGCCTCAACGTGGCGCTGGTGGCGATTTCCGAGGTTCTGACTTTTACCTGGCTGCTTCTGTCGCGGCGACCGCAGGTTCGCGACTGGAACCCGCTCACGGCAGTTGTCTCCGTGATCGCCAGCTTCGGTGTCGGCTTCATCGACCTGGAGCCCGGGGCAGCCATCATCCCGGTCTATGCCGCCGCGCCGCTGCAAGCCCTGGCGTTGGGGTTCGTGATCTGGGGAAAGATATCTCTGGGGCGTTCGTTTGCCATTCTGCCGGGCAATCGCGGTGTGATGACCGGTGGTGCCTACCGTCTGGTGCGGCACCCGATTTATGCCGGCTACCTTGCCGGCCATGTCCTGTTCCTGTTGTCCGCCTTTTCCTTCTACAATCTCGCCGTCTACGCCGTGATCACCTTCTTCCAGGTGCATCGCATCCTGCGCGAAGAGGCGCTGCTGGCCGCCACGCCGGAGTACCGGGACTATATGAAGCGCGTCCACTACAGGCTGTTCTACGGGATCGCCTGATAGGCAGGCCTATCGGCTGCGATCACAGCCATTATGCGTTGCCCTGGGCGTCATCCATGGGCGCAGCCGCAATCGTCGGAGTAGAGCGTCAGTCATCAAGAGCGATCGCGATCTCGTGACCGCCTTGATGCCGGCACGCACCCGATTGTGATGTGCCACGATCCGTTTGTGATCCGGCTCGTTTGGGAATTTTCGTAAAGTAATCGCGGTCCACACCCCCCGTGGAAACAAGAGGAGAGGGTCCCACACCTTGTCCTCCTCCAAGGCCCGCCCCGGTTCGCCCGTGGCGGGCTTTTGCTTGGCGGCCGAAGAGCCGCTTGCGTCAAGCGTCAAGGAGGGCAACGGTTTTCCGGGGAACGTCACTCCTAGCCGCCGGACGCTTGGTTCGGGTCAGGTACTGGCGCCGATCGATTACTCCATGTCAGGCACATCGCCGCTGACGAAGAGCGTGTTCGGCGGGCCATATTCGCCCAGCGTCGGATCGGCCTCGCGGCTCCAGGCGATGACGCCGGCATGCTTTGCCGCCAGAGCCCTGGCGGTGCGTATGGCGCGATCCTTGCTCTGCTGGTCGGCGGGTCCAAAGGCTGGAAACAAGTCGTCGTCCTCGCCGCGATCGAATGCGACGACGACGATCAGCCTGGGATTTTTCTGGCCACTGGAATCGGACATCTTGCACCTTTGGCGCGAAACCTATCACAATACAGGGGATTGGGTCGGCACGTTCGATTCCGGGAGGTGGGGTGGTGCAAGACCAGCGTTTCGATGAGCCGGTCCGGATTGCGCTCGGCCGATCGCGAAATTCGATCTTCAACGTGGAGCGGGTCGCCCAGGCTGCCGACATATTGATGAACCGCTGGCCGGTTGCAACCGGGCAACGGCACATGGTTGCTCGCAAGGTCTGCCTGGCCGTGCTTGAGGGGAAGAAAGAAGCCTCGGCGGCACGGGCGGCATTCATCAACGCCGCGATCGAGGCGGATATCCTCGTTGAGCCCCGTGAAGTGTCGATACCGTAACGGTTCCGGCCAGGATTGAATCAAGAACCAGCGCTATCCTCTTGATGGTGGTCGGCCTTCGCAGTCCGTATGCCCGCCCGTCGTCGGCGCTTTTGTAGGCGTTCCTCCAACATCCGCGCCCGTTTGCTCGTCCTCAGGTCACGTTGACACGGCGTCCGTAGATCTGTATTGAACAGGATTATACAGGTTCACTGAACAGGTACCTATATGAAGCGGCGCGCAGTTCAACTGTCTCCAGGCACGGGCAAGCCCGAACAGATCGCCACCGTTCTCGAACATGAAATCCGCTCCGGCGTTCTCGGTTTCGGCGACCGCCTGCAAAGCGAGAACGAACTCGTCCAGCGCTTCTCCGTCAGCCGCAATACGGTCCGCAAGGGCCTCGAGGAACTGTCCAGCCGCGGGCTGATCACCACCAAGGTCGGAATCGGCTCCTTCGTCACTTTCGATGGCAAGCCGGTCGACGACGCCATCGGCTGGTCGCGGGCGTTGGCCGATGCGGGCGCCAATGCCGAGACGCGGACGCTGCGGCTGGAGGTCATCGAGGATACCGATCTGGCTTCGCTGCTTGGTATCAAAAGCCCGTTCTTCATCGCCGTCGACCGGGTGCGTACCAACGCCAGCGACGGCCATGCGATCTCCATCGAGCGCAGCCGGCTGCCATTGTCACCCGAGCTTGAAGACGTGCCGTTGCGCGGATTGCGCGAGGGCTCGCTGCACCAGACGCTGCGCGCCGCCGGCCTCATTCCCGACCACGGCGAGGAATGGGTGGAGATCGAGATGCTCAACGCCGAGGACGCCACTATCCTCGGCTGCCCGCAAGGCACGCCGTTCCTGCGCGGCCGCCGGTTGACGCGCGCCGTCGACGACCGGCCGATCGAATATGTCACCAGCCTGCTCAACCCCGCGCATTTCGCGCTGCATATGAGGTTCTGAGCGATGCCGGACACAGCCAAGGACCCGCTCGATCGCGCCATGGGCGCGCTTGTCGGCGGAGCGCTGGGAGATGCGCTCGGCATGCCGACGCAGCTTTTGTCGCCGGCCCGGATTGCCGAACTCTACGGCCATGTCGAGGATTTCATCGCGCCTTTCGCCAATCATCCAGTGTCGAAGGGATTGGCTGCCGGTACCATCACCGACGATACCGAACAAGCGCTGCTGCTCGGCCGCATTCTCGTCGAATCCGGCGACCGCTTCGACCATAAGCGCTGGGTCAATGCGCTGCTCGACTGGGAACGCGCGGTCAAGGCGCGCGGCAGCTATGATCTTTTGGGACCGTCGACCAAGCGTGCCATCGACGCTATCAACAGTGGCGTGCCTGCAGAGGAAGCGGGACGCAGTGGCGACACCAACGGTGCGGCCATGCGCATTGCCCCGGTCGGCATCATGATGCCGCTTGAACCATTGGGGGCATTCGTCGACAAGGTGGCGGAGACCTGCCGGGCCACGCACAACACCTCGATCGCCATCGCCTCCGCCGCTGCTGTTGCCGCCGCTGTCAGCCGCGGCGTCGCCGGCGGTGGTTGGCGCGATGCTTCCGCCAGCGCTGTCGCGGCGGCGAGGCGAGGGGCGACGCTCGGCCATTGGGTCACCGGTGGCGACATCGCCGCGCGTATCGTCTGGGCACAGGACATCGTGCGAGGCAAGGCGATCAGGGATGCGATCCGGCTGATCACCGATCTGGTCGGCACCGGCGTCGCCAGCCAGGAATCCGTTCCTGCTGCCTTCGCGGTGCTGGAAGTCGCCCGGGGCGATGCATGGAAAGCAGCGGTCATCAGCGCCAATCTCGGCGGTGATACCGACACGATCGGCGCCATCGCGGCCGGCATGGCCGGCGCCTGCACCGGCTTTTCCCGGCTGCCGCAACAGCACATCGCCCGGCTAAAGGGCATCGACATGTCAGAGGTTCGCGCGCTTGCGGCCGACCTCGTGACGGCACGGGTGGCGAAAAGTGCCTCCGGCAAGGACGCGGCGGCATGAATGGCCGTCTCGTCCATGTCGGTAGTGCTGTGGTCGACTATGTCTACCGCATCGACGCCTTGCCGGCGCCCGGCATGGAGAAGACGGCATCGAGCTTCGCCCAGGTGGCCGGCGGCGGATTCAACATGATGGTCGCGGCCAGCCGCACCGGGATGAAGGTGGTTTTCGGCGGCCAGCTCGGCAACGGGCCGAATGGCGACTTCCTGCGCACCGCTTTCGCCGCCGAGGGCATCGCGACACTGACACCGCCATCGCCCTTGATGGACAGCGGCAATTGCGTCGCCATGATCTCGAGCGATGCCGAACGCACCTTCGTGTCGTGGCCGGGGGCCGAAAGTGTGCTCAGCCTCGAATTGATGGCGCCGGTCGCGGTGGCGCCTGATGATTGGGTGTTCACTTCCGGCTACACGCTGAGCTACCCCGCAAGCCGTGACGCACTGGCGGACTGGATCGAGTGGCTGCCGGACGAAATCCCTTTCGTCTTCGACCCGACGCCGGTCATCACGGACATTGCGCGCCCGATCCTGTCGCGGGTGCTTGCGCGCACCACATGGCTGAGCTGCAACACGACGGAAGCGGCCGAGATCGCCGGCCCGGGCGATGTCGAGGCTGTCGCGGCACGACTTCTGGACGAGCATTGTCCGCAGGCTGCCGGCGTGGTCATCCGCTCCGGCGCAAAGGGCTGCCACCTGCGGTTGGCCGATGGGTCAGCGCGGACCATTGGCGGCTACGCGGTCACCGCAATCGACACCAACGGCGCCGGCGACACCCATATCGGGGCTTTCGTCAGCGCGCTGGCGCGCGGCGCCCCGCCCTTCGAGGCAGCGCGTTATGCCAATGCCGCGGCCGCCATTTCGGTTACCCGCCATGGCGGCTCGTCGGCGCCGACCGACCGCGAAATCCAGACATTCCTGAGCCATGCCGCCGACCCGTCGGGGACAGGCCGGACACAGAAGGCCAATGCATAACTGCCGGAAAGCCTGACAAGCCCGGGAAGCGGGCAAACACAGAGAGGAACCAACCATGCGCATGCCTGACTTGACTGCTCTGCTGACGGCGACCGCCGTCTTTACCTCCGCACTCGCGTTCGCCGCCAAGGCCGACGAAGTGCATGTGCTCAACTGGAAGGGCTACGGCACCGACGAGCCGTGGGCCGTAGAGGCTTTCGAAAAGGCGACCGGCAACAAGGTCGTCAACGACTTCTTCAATTCCGAACAGGAAATGCTGACCAAGATCCGGACCAATCCCGGCCTCTACGACGTGGTCATGATCAATGCCGCCTTCAACGACCAGGCGATGGCCGGGAAACTGATCCAGCCCATCGACGTCTCCAAGTTGCCGAACTATGCCGATATCAACAAGGACAAGGCGGGATCGCCGATGCTCGTCCATGATGGCAAGGTCTATGGCGTGCCGTGGGTATGGGGCCTGACGGCGCTCGCCATCAACGACAAATCCTTCGACAAGCCGCCGACGAGCATCGCCGAAATGTGGGATGCCGCGCACAAGGGCCGCGTCGTCATTCGCGATGACGCTGTCGAGGCGGTGCAGTTCGGCGCCATCGCCACCGGCCAGAACATCAACGATATCAAGGATATGAACGCCGTCAAGGCGAAGCTCACCTCGCTGATGTCGCAGATCAAGACCTTCTGGAGCTCGGAGAACGACTGGAACCAGATGGTCGCCTCCAACCAGATCGACATCGGCACCTATTGGAGCGGCTCGGCCGATCGCGCCAAGACGCATTTCAAGCTGCCGGTCTCGCTGGTCGTGCCGCAGGAAGGCGCCGTCGCCTGGCTCGATGCGTTTTCGATCCCGGTCGGCGCCAAGAACGTCGCCGGGGCCGAGGCCTTCATCAACTACATGATCGATCCGAAATTCTACGTCGAATGGGTTACCAAGGTCGGCGCGCCGGTCTCGGCCAACACCAAGGCGGTGGAAGCGCTGCCCGAGGATGCCTTCAACCGCAAGGTCATGGGTGATCCCGAAGTGGCCAAGCGCATCCAGTTCCAGGCGCCCATCACCGACGCCCAGCGAGAGGCCTATCTGGCGCTGTGGCAGCAGCTCAAGGTCGACGTGAAATAAGGCCGGCATCGGAACCAGCCGGCGGTTCGCGCCGGCTGGTTCTTCCAATCTGGGGGAGAGAAGGCTTTCATGGCAGCTGCAACAGCATCGCGCAGCGGGCTGAGATCGGCATTGCCGCTGCTGGCACCTGCCTATCTCTGGCTGACGGTGGCGATCTTCCTGCCGCTCTCGGCCATGGTCTTCTTCTCGTTCATGACCGAGCTGCCCCTGTCGGGAAAGCCGTGGGCATTCACGCTTGGCAACTATGCCGCCTTCTTTTCGCAAAGCCTCTATCTGACGCTTTTGCTGGCCTCGCTGCGCCTCGGTCTCGAGGTGACGCTGTGGTGCGTCATCATCGGCTATCCCGCGGCTTACGTGCTCGCCAAAGTGCTGAAGGGGCGCAGCCGCGAGGCCATCTTCCTGCTCGTCATCCTGCCATTCTGGTCGAACGGGCTGGTGCGCATCTTCTCCTGGGCGATGGTGCTACGCGAGGGCGGCATCCTCGACACCGCGCTCAACGCCGTGCTGCCGTTCAAGGTCAACATCGATCTGATGTATTCCTATCCGGCCGTCATCATCGGGCTGGTGCATTCCTATGTGCCCTACATGGTGCTGACCTGTTATCTCACGCTGCAGGCCATCGACGACTCGCTGATCGAGGCCGGACGCTCGCTTGGCGCCTCACGCCTGCAGGTCTTGAAGCGGGTGATCATACCGCTGTCGATGCCGGGGCTGGTGGCAGGTGCCGCCCTGATCTTCGTGCCGGTCGTCGGCTCGTTCATGGAACCGCGCATCCTCGGCGGCCGCACCGGCACCTTCTACGGCACGGTCATCGAAGACCAGTTCGTCGCCGTGTTCAACTGGCCGCTGGGTGCCGCGCTCTCCTTCATTTTGCTGGCGGTGGTGCTGGTCATCCTGGCGATGGCGTCGCCGGCGTTGCGGAGAGCCGCGTGATGGCGACCACCCGCATCCTCGAAGGGCTCGGCCGGTTCTACATCGGACTGCTGCTCGCCTTTCTCTATCTGCCGATCATCATCATGGCGTTGATGTCGTTCAACGTCTCGCCCTTCTACCAATTGCCATTCGAATGGACGACCGAATGGTACGCGTCGCTCTGGCAAAACGACCAGCTTATCGCCGCCACCTGGAACAGTGTCGAGATCGCGGTCATCACCACCGTCATCTGCACGGTGCTTGGCTCGGCGGCATCATTGGCGCTCTATCGCCATGACTTTCGCGGCAAGAAATTCCTGCAGGCGCTGCTGTTTCCGCCGATCGCCATACCGTGGCTCATCACCGGCACGGCGATGCTGATCTTTTTCTTCGGCGTCGGCATCGGCCGCGGCCTGCACGCGATCCTTCTCGGCCACGTCGCGCTGGCGCTGCCCTATGTCATCGTCGTCGTCTCGGCCCGGCTGCAGACCTTCGCGCCGGAGCTGGAAGAGGCGGCGCGCTCGCTCGGCGCCAACCAGTGGCAAGTGACGCGGCGTGTCACGCTGCCCTGGATCATGCCTGGCGTCATTGCCGGCGGACTGTTCGCGTTCGCCGTCTCGTTCGACCAGTTCGTGGTGTCCTATTTCCTGGCAACGCCGGGGCAGACAACACTGCCGGTCGAAATCTACGCCGCAATCCGCAAGGGTTTCACGCCCGAGATCAATGCGGTCTCGACGATCATCATCGTCGTGTCGATGGCGCTGATGCTGCTGACGGCGCGGTTCTTCAAATTCGGCGGAGAAAAATAATGGCCGGCGTGCAGGTATCGAACATCTCGCGCAGTTTTGGGGCACACAAGGCGCTCGACGACGTCTCCATCGACTTCGCCGATGGCGGTTTCTATGCGCTGCTCGGGCCATCGGGCAGCGGCAAGACCACGCTGCTGCGGCAGATTGCCGGCTTCGATTTCCCCGATTCAGGCCGCATCACCATCGGCGGCGAGAGCGTCGAGCGGGTGCCGGTCGAAAGGCGTCGCATCGGCATGGTGTTCCAGAACTATGCGCTGTTTCCCAATATGAGCGTCGCCGACAATGTCGCCTTTGGCCTGTCGGTGCGCGGCGAGGCCAAGGCGGTGATTGCTCTAGAGGTGCAGCGCGCTCTCGATCTCGTACAACTCGGCAAGCTCGGCGGCCGCCGTCCGCACCAACTCTCCGGGGGGCAGCGCCAGCGCGTCGCGCTCGCCCGTGCCATCGTCACCAAGCCGCGCGTGCTGCTGCTCGACGAGCCGTTGGGCGCGCTCGACAAGGCGTTGCGCGTCGATATGCAGATCGAGCTCAAACGCATCCAGCGCGAGATCGGCATCACCACTATCTTTGTCACCCACGACCAGGAAGAAGCGCTGACGATGAGCGACCGCATCGGTATCCTGCGCGACGGCAGGCTGGTGCAGGAGGGGCCACCGGAGGAGATCTACGACCGGCCGAAGAGCGAGTTCGCCGCCACATTCCTCGGCGACGCCAACATCTTTCGTGGCGACAGCACTGGCAACGGCATCCGGCTGCCGGACGGCACGGCGATTGCCTCGGGCGTGGGTGCAAAGCTTGCCGCCGGCGCCAAGGCGAGTTGTGCCGTGCGGCCCGAACGCATCCGCATCGCGACGGATGGCGGGGCTTCGGATGCGGCCAATTCGAACGTGCTCAAGGGGCAGGTTTCCAAGCGCATCTTCGCCGGCAACAACAGCACGTATTTCGTCGAGCGCGAGGGCCAGATGCTGAAAGTGATCGTGCAGAACACCGGCGCCGACAGACTGGCGGAGGGCCAGCAGGTGGTGCTGCGCTGGTCGCCTGAGAGTACGGTGCTGATTGCGGGTTAGACAGCGTTCCGTCACACCCCCCTCTGCCCTGCCGGGCATCTCCCCCGCAAGGGGGGAGATCGGCAGCTTCAGCGCCGATGCTCTTCCCGAAGCGTTGGGAATTTGCGAAGGCGGATATGAGAGCCAATCTCCCCCCTTGCGGGGGAGATGCCCGGCAGGGCAGAGGGGGGTGCTGTCCCGCCATAAGATCGAGTAAGGCCCGGAGCACACCTATGACGTTGGAATTGACGGCCGAGGACCGATCCATGCTCGACGGCGAGCAGGGCCCTTCCGTAGCCGCGGCGATGAAGATTCTGATCGCCTTCTCCAATGCGGTCGGCGCGGGCAATCTGCTCGACATTGCCGGCGCCCATATCGATGGCTGTCTCTACCATGGCAAGGCCGGCCTCGATTTCGTCGAGCGGCTGGTCGAGGGCGGCGGCCGCGTCCAGGTGCCGACGACATTGAACGTCGGCTCTTTCGATCTGATCCATCCCGGCATGGTGAAAATGCCGGCGGCGGAGGAGGTGCCGGCGAGGCGGCTGATGAAGGCGCATCTGGAGCTTGGCTGCCAGGCGACCTTCACCTGCGCACCTTATCAGACACGGTTCCGGCCAGCCTTCGGCCAGCAGATCGCCTGGGGCGAATCCAACGCCATCGTCTTTGCCAATTCGGTGATCGGCGCGCGGACCAACCGCTATGGCGATTTCATCGATTTGTGCTGCGCCATGACCGGACGGGCGCCGGCCTGGGGCCTGCATCTGAGTGAGAACCGGCGCGGCCGAATCCTGTTCGAGCTGGCCATTCCCGACTTGGAGCCGAGCGACAGTCTGTTCGTCGGCATCGGGCTCGTGATCGGGCAAGCGAGCGGCGACCGCATTCCGGTGATTGCCGGCCTGCCGCAGCCGCGCGACGAGGACCAGTTGAAGGCGCTAGGCGCGGCGGCGGCAACGACCGGAGCGGTGGCGCTGTTCCATGCGGTCGGCGTCACCCCGGAAGCCAGGACGCTCGACGAGGCCTTCCACGGTCATGTCCCAGAGGAGACGATCCGCATCACCCGCGCCGATATCGATCAGTCGCTGGCTCGGCTGTCGAGCGTACCCGACGGCGCGCCGCTGGCGGCGGTGTCGCTCGGCACGCCGCATTTTTCGCATGAGGAATGGATGCGGCTGCTGCCGTTGCTGCGCGAGATCGCACCGGGCAGGCACATTCCGATCTATGTCAACACCGGCCGAGCTACCCTGACGCGACTGCAGGCGGAGGGGGCGCTTGATGGCATGGAGGCGTTCGGCCTGATCCCGGTCGCCGATACCTGCACCTATGTCACTGCGATCCTTCAGCGCCTCGACGGCGTGGTGATGACCAATTCCGGCAAATGGGCGCATTATGCGCCCGGCAATATCGGCGTATCCGTCGCCTTCGCCGAGATGAAGGACTGCATCCGTTCGGCGGCGGCCGGCCATGTCGTGCGGACCGCCTCATGACGCGACCGGTGGAGCGAACCGGCACTTTCCAGTTGGCGGGCGCGGCCGAGGGTCAGGCGCTGGTGTTCTCGCAGCCGCTTAGCTTCTGGGGCGGCATCAATGCCGAAACTGGCGACATAACGGACCATTCGCATCCTGGGCTTGGCCAGAATGTCGCCGGCAAGATCCTGGTCATGCCGAGCGGGCGTGGCTCGTCGTCCTCATCTTCGGTCCTGGCCGAGGCGATCCGCAGGGGCACCGCGCCGGCCGGCATGCTCCTGGAGCGGCAGGATCCGATCCTGGCGGTTGGCGCGATCGTTGCCGAATTTCTCTATGAGATCCGCATGCCGCTGGTGGCGTGCGACATTGCCGGCATAGCCTCCGGCGACAGGATCATGATTGGTATCGGCGAGGACGGTGCTGCGATCGTCAGCATTCGGCCAACCATCAATCCCGCAGCGCCACGCCGCCAGTAGGCAGCGGCCAGCGTCTCATCGGCTTTGGCCCGCGCACATTAGATGCGATCCTGGCAGGGCGCTTTATCCGTAAGGATGATGGTGCCCTGACGTTCGGCGTGTCTGCGATGGCATCGTCGCGCGGGCGGACCCTGGGGCCTCAATACAACCTCATCCGTCCGGATTTCTTCAGATGGGCCCCTGCTTGGACAAACGTGCCGGCTCGGCTCGAAACATTGGCACGATATTCCAAGCCACGCGGTTGACCGTGAATGTGTTCTTCGGCCTATAATTATACTAAATTCATAGACTAACTACGGACGCTTAAACGCTCGCACGTTGGCTTTGTAAAAACCGGCCGCAAAAATTGGGGGAGCGCATCTATGCCGAAGACAGAATCCAACCCGATCGAGCTTGGCACCAGGGCGGCCGATTTCCTGTTGCCGGATGCGCAAGGCGTGCTGCACCGGCTGGCCGATTTCGATGCCAAGCCGGCCCTGCTCGTGGCCTTCATCTCCAACCGCTGCCCGTTCGTCGTACTGATCCGCGAGCAGTTTGCCGCTTTCGCCAGGGAATATGCCGGCAAGGGGCTGCAAGTGGTGGCGATCAACGCCAACGACTATGAGGCGCATCCCGAGGAGACGCTTGCCCGCATCGGCGATGAGGCCGAAAAGTTCGGCTATTCCTTCCCCTATCTCAAGGATGCCTCGCAGCAGACGGCCAAGGCCTATGGCGCGGCCTGCACGCCCGACTTCTTCCTGTTCGATGCCGACCGGCGGCTCGCCTATCACGGGCAGTTCGACGATGCGCGGCCGGGCAACGGCAAACCGGGGACCGGTGCTGATCTGCGCGCCGCAGTGGATACGGTGCTGGAGGGCGGCAAGCCCGCGGCAAGCCAAGTGCCGTCGATCGGCTGCAACATCAAGTGGAGCGCCGGCAACGAGCCGGTGTGGTTCGCAAACGCCGATCGCGCTTCGTAGCCATCTCGCGCTGTCGCGAACTCAGTCACCGAGCATCCATGCCCAAGCCGCAAAAATCCGCTTCCGACAGCTTGCAGCTCCAAGCCGATGTGCTGGTGCTGGGCGGCGGGCCGTCGGCTGCCTGGGCGGCTGTCGCGGCGGCCGAAAGCGGCGCCAAGGTGGTGCTGGCCGACAAGGGCTATCTCGGCACCAGCGGCGCCACGGCGCCGTCCAACACCGGTACCTGGTGCGTGCCGCCGGGTGACAACAGGCATGCCGTCGTCGAGCGGCGCTGGCAGCGCACCGGCGAACTCGCCGATCCGCGCTGGATGCTGCGCTGCGTCGACACCGCCTACCGCAATCTGCTCCGGCTGTCCGAGTGGGGCTACCCCTTTCCGAGCGAGGATGACGGCCGGCTCTACATCGCCAATCTGCGCGGCCCCGATTACATGCGCTTCATGCGCCGCCGCGTGCTCCTGGCCGGCGTCACAGTGCTCGACCACCATCCCGCGCTTGAATTGCTGTCGGATGGCGACGCCATCGTCGGGGCGGCCGGTGTCGCCAGGCAGGTTGGCCAGGACTGGCGCGTCGACGCCTATGCCGTGGTGCTGGCGACCGGCGGCTGCGCCTTCCGCGAGCGCATTCTCGGCGCGACCGGGCTGACCGGCGACGGCTATCTGATGGCGGCGGAAGCCGGCGCCAGCCTGTCGGGCATGGAGTTCACCGGCAAGTACACGCTGGCACCCTATGGCTCTTCGCTGAACAAGGGGCTGCCGTTCCGCTGGGCCTCGTTCCATCGCGAGGACGGTTCGCCGATCCTCGGGCCGACCGGCGAGCCGTTGCGCAACGGCATCGGCAACCGCGAGGAGGAAGTGGCGCGCGCGTTGATCGACGGCCCTGTCTATGCGCGGCTCGATCAGGCCGAACTGGCGTTGCAAGGCTGGTTGCGCCAGGGCCAGCCGAATTGCTTCGTGCCCTATGACCGAGCCGGCATCGATCCGTTCAGCGAACTGTTCCGCATCACCTTGCGCGCCGAAGGCACGGTACGCGGCACGGGCGGCATCGATATCGTCTCCGACGACTGCGCCACCGGCGTGCCCGGCCTCTACGTTGCCGGCGATGCCGCCAGCCGAGAGATCATGACCGGGGCTGTTTCGGGTGGCGGCGCCGTCAATTCGTCCTGGGCGCTGGCCAGCGGCTGGTGGGCCGGCAAGGGCGCCTCTACCCATGCCAAGCGTCGAAACGGTAAGGCGTTTCGCAGTGCTGCGCAGTCGCTCGGCCAGGCTGGGTTGCGCCCGGCGGCAACGCCGCGCGCCGACATATCGGCAGGCGAAATCATCGAGGCGGTACGTAGCGAAGTGACGCCGCTCGACAAGAATTTCTTCCGCTCTGGCGAGAGCCTGGAAAAAGGCAGCGAGCGGCTGGAGAGTGTCTGGCGCGACGTGCGCGACCATCTGCAGGGCGAGGGGCTCGACCGGGTCCGCGCTCGCGAGGCGGCATCGATCGCTGCCGTCGGGCGCTGGTCGGTGGCCGCCGCCCTGCACCGGACCGAGAGCCGCGGCATGCATCGCCGTACTGACCTGCCGGGCAAGAGCCCGGCCTTCGCGCACCGGCTGGTGATCACGGGGGTCGATGAGTTCCGCATCGCAGGCGCCCCCGAGCGGCTGGCGGAGCTGGCGTCATGATCGAGATCGTCTCGGCCACGCGCTGCGTCGAATGCGACATCTGCGTCAAGGTCTGCCCGGCCAACGTCTTCGACACGACGCAGAGCGGCGTGCCGGTGATCGCCCGCCAGGAGGACTGCCAGACCTGCTTCCTCTGCGAGATCTATTGCCCGACCGACGCGCTTTATGTGGCCGAATTCGCCGAAGGGCCGACCGGCATCACGGAAGCTCAGGCCGACGCACGCCAGCTGTTCGGCTCCTATGCCCGCGCGCTCGGCTGGAAGCGCGGCAAGGCCGGCGGCTCGGAATTCGACCCGACGCACCGCATCCGCGTGGCGCAGTGAACCGATCGGAACAGATATGAATCGCATCGTCGTCAGCGACATCAGCAAGACCTTCCAGCTCAAGCCGGGGCAGTTCGTCACAGTCGATGGCGAGGCGACCGACCGCGTCACCGTGCTCGATCGGGTCGATCTTTCCATCCGCAAGGGCGAGTTCATCACGCTGGTCGGACCCAGCGGCTCTGGCAAATCCGTGCTGCTCGACATTATCGGCGGGTTGACGCAGGCGACCAGTGGAGACGTCCAGCTTGACGGCCGGCGCATCACTAGGCCCGATCCAAAGACCGGCTATGTCTTCCAGCAATACGCGCTGTTTCCCTGGCGCACGGCGCTCGCCAACATCGAATATGCACTGGAAGTGCGCGGCGTCGCCAAGGCGGAACGCACCGCTACCGCCCACCATCTGTTGGCGCTGTTCGGCCTTGCCGGCTTCGAAGACCGTTTCCCCAACCAGCTGTCGGGCGGCATGCAGCAGCGCGTGGCGATCGCGCGTGCGCTGGCCAGCAATCCGGAAGTGCTGCTGATGGACGAGCCGTTCGCAGCGCTCGACCAGCAGACCCGCGAGCTCCTGCAAGGCGAGCTGTTGCGGATCTGGGGCAAGATCAAGACGACGGTGATCTTCGTCACCCACTCGATCGACGAGGCGATCTTTCTCGCCGACCGCGTGGTGGTGATGACGGCGCGGCCGGGCGCGGTGAAAGAGATCATCGACATCGACCTGCCACGGCCGCGCGATGCCGACATCCGCGCCAGCGCCGAATTCAACACCTATCGCGCCCGCGTCTGGGGCGTGCTGCGCGATGAGGTCAACAAGGCGCAGAAGGACTGGACCCTGTCGCCAGCCTTCAGTCACTGAGGAGCTGGACCCATGGCTTATCTGACCGAAAAGTTTGGCACCGCCGGAGCGCTTGATCTGTTTGCCGGAGCTGGCGAAACGGTAGCCGCCGCCAGAGTCCCCGCCATCAAGGCCCACAGTGCCAAAACCCGGAGCACGAAAGCGAGCCACGGCACCTTGGTCTACGGCCTGCCGCTGCTCGGCCTGTTCTTCCTGCTGTGGGAGATCGCGCCACGGCTCGGCTGGCTGAACCGCATCTTCTTTCCGCCGCTGAGCGGGGTGCTGGTCGCCTGGTGGGACCTGCTCGCCTCGGGCGTGCTGGTCGAGCACATCGGTATCAGCCTGCAGCGCGCGGCCATCGGCTTCGCGCTTGGTGTCCTGGTTGCCATTCCGCTCGGCCTGTTGATGGGGCGCTACTCGCTGTTCGAGAAGGTCAGCGATCTCCTGGTGCAGACGCTGCGCAACACCTCTCAATTCGCGCTGCTGCCGGTGTTCATACTTTTGCTCGGCATTGGCGAGGAATCGAAGGTGGCGATCACCTTCTACTCCTCGGTCTTTTTTCTTCTCGTCAACACGATCAGCGGCGTCAAGTCGGTCGATCCGCTGCTGATCAAGGCGGCGCGCTCGATGGGCACGTCCGATTTCGATCTGTTCCGGAAGGTCATCCTGCCGGCCAGCATTCCCTCGATCGTCGCCGGCGCGCGGCTGGCGGTGAAATCCTCGTTGTTCGCGGTGATCGGCGCCGAGATGCTGGCGGCCAAGTCCGGCCTCGGTTTCCTCATCCAGAACTCGCAGCTGATGATGGAAACGGCCGACATGTACGCCGGCATCCTGACGCTCACCGTCATCGGGCTGACCGTCAACTACCTGCTCGTCTGGTTCGAGCGTTGGGCGACCGCCTGGAAGAGCCAGTCCGAGACTTCGCTCATTTAAGCCCCTCATTCATCCCAATCAGGAAGGATTTTTCCATGTCCAGCATCTCGTTCCACGGATTTCGCCGGCTGCTCCTGAAGGGCGCCATTGCTGTCGTCATCGGCCTTGGCGGCATGCCTGCCTTTGCGCAGGACAAGCCAGATGTCATCCGCATCGGCAGCACAGCGCCCGGGCACCTCAAATTCATTCTCGCCCAGAAGGACGGCTGGTGGGAGAAGGAATTCGCCAAGGACGGCATCAAGGTCGAACTGGTGACCTTCAATGGCGGCTCGGAGGCGACGACGGCGCTGGCCACCGGCGCGATCGAGTTCACCTATACCGGCAACAATCCGGCGCTGCGCGTCGCGGCGTCCGGTGCCGACGTCAAGCTGATCGGTGTGTCGAGCTACGTGAAGGCAGGCGGCTCTTACATCATCGTCAAAGCCGACTCGCCGCTGAAGACGCTGCAGGATCTCAAGGGCAAGAAGGTTGCCTATCTCACCGGCACGGTGCGGCATTCGAATTTCAGCAAGGCGCTGAACAGCGTCGGCCTGAGCACGAATGATCTCGAAGGGTTGAACCTGCCTTTCGAGGCGTCCGGTCCGGCGCTGCTGCGCGGCGACATCGACGCCATCGTCGAGACGGATTCGACGGCGGCCAAGCTGGTCGACACCGGCGAGGCGCGCGTGCTGTTCGACACCGGCACGCATCCGGAATGGAACGTGCCCAACGTCATCTCGGTCAACGGCGCCTTCGCGTCGAAATACCCAGATCTCGTCAAGCGGCTGCTCAAGGTCGATATCGAGATTTCGCGCTGGGCCGACGCGCACCCCGACGAAACGATCAAGACCTTTGTCGAGGCGACCAAGTCGTCGGAAAAATCCGTGCGCAAGACCTATGCCGACGGCGTGTTCCACCAGGACCCGAAGCTCACCGACGATGCGATCACCGCTTTGCAGGGTGAGGAAAAATTCATGGCAAGCGCCGGGTTGCTGAAGGGGTCGATCAACTACGGCAAATGGGTCGACAAGAGCTTCGTCGATGGTGCTGCCGCGGAAGTCGCTGCCGTCCAGTAGATCGGAAAGACCGAGCGGGGCGGGCGCCTTTTGGCGCGCCGCGCCGCTCGTTCGGTCCGTCAGATCTCCGGGATATTCTCCTTGAAGATCACCTGTAGCCTTGGCTGATGCAGTTCATAGGGCAACCCCCTGACAGCATGGGCCAAGGTGTTGAGCGCCTCGCGGGCCTCGACGCGTGGGTTCTGGTCGATGACCGCGTCGAGCGTGCCGTCGAGCAGAAGATCCTTGGTGCCGTCCGTCACCTCATGGCCGAGGAAGACCATGGACCGGGCGCGGCCGCGCTCCTTGAGCGCGCGGGCGATGCCGGTGTTGCCGGCGCCGACATTGTAGATCGCGGCAAGGTCGGGATGCCGCTCCAGCAGGGCGGATGCCTCCGAATAGGCCTTTTCGCGGTCGTCGAGCATTTCGCGCATTTCGACGATCTGCAGATTGGGCGATTCCTCCGTCAGGATATGGCGGAACCCCATCTCGCGTTCCTCATGGCCGCGATAGGACAGCGAGCCGGCGAACAGCGCCACCTTGCCCGGCCGTCCCGGTCCCATGAAGCGGCTGAGCAGATAGCCGGCGAGCCGCCCGGCGGCGCGGTTGTCGATGCCGATATAATCGACCCTGGGCACATGCAGGATGTCGGAGGCGATGGTCACCACCTTGATGTCGTTGGCCGACAGCGAGCGGATCGCCTCGCGCACCGTCGGGTGGTCGAGCGCAATGACGCCAACGCCTTGCGTCTGTCCGCGTAAGTCCTGCAGCAGGCGGGCGAGGCCGTCCGGGTTGAACCCTTCGATGGTGGCGATGTGCACATCGAGGTCGGGCCGTAACTGCGCCTGCGCCTCGATCTGGCGGTGCAGCATCTTGATGAATGAATTGGTGCCGGCGGGCAGCGCGAAATCGAGCCGGATGACATCGCCTTGCAAATGCCGCGGTGGCGCCCCGTTCGGGCTTTCGGCGATGTAGCCAAGCCGCTGCGCCATTTCGAGCACGATTTCTCGCGTGCGCGCCCGCACGCCGGGGCGGTTGTTGAGCACTCGGTCGACCGTGGCGGCCGAGACACCGGCTTCCCGGGCTATGTCAGTCAGGGTGGACCGCACCGTCTTTCATCTCCTGCATGCGTCAGGTCGGCTGGCGACGGCTTTCGCGCCGTCCGCGATTCTGATGGGAAATGATGTATCCGCCCTTAGCCGATGCGCAAGCCGCCGCGCTAAATCAGCTCGTCCGGCAAGGCTGCGCGGCGCCGGGAGCAGCCGTTTCCCCTCAAATCGAGGCATCAGAAGAGACCTGTAGATCCCGGTTTTGCGCATTTCCCCACCCTATTTGCGATGTTGTGATGTGTTTTGACTACTTATGATGTTGACAGGCTTCCCATGCTGCCGTCAATATCCCTCACAGGGTCGTGGAGGAAACGTGGCCCTAAGGGAGGAGTTTCAATGTCCAATTTGATCCGCATCTCGCGGCGTCGCTTGCTGGCGTCCGGAGGAAAGGCGGCCGTGATCGTGGCCGCCACCGGCATTGCGCCGCAATTCATTCGTCCCGGCCGAGCCTATGCGGCCGACGCGCTGGCGCCGGGCATGATCGGCGGCCCGACGGGCTTCGATGGGGCCGAGCGCTATCAGTATAGCGCCGAAACGCCGGAAGGCCGCGCGATCGAGGCGGCCAAGGCGCTAAAGGGGGCCGGCAAGGCGCCGGCCAAGATCGTGCTCGGCCTGTCCGACGGCTCGATCGGCCAGCTCACGCAGCCATTCCCGGCCGGCGCGCCCTCGATCAAGGATCTGTGGGAAAAGGAGACCGGCATTCCGATCGAAATCGTCGGACTGCCGAACGGCCAGGAATTCACCAAGACGATGCAGGACATCTCCACCAAGGGTGGGGCCTACGACATCTATTCGACTGAATGGAACCGCCTCGGCGACCTCGCCGAAACCGGCGGCATCGCAAAGCTCGACGACTTCGTCGCGCAGCACAAGCCCGAGTGGGACGATCCCACGAACGGCTATGTCAACGGCGCCAAGGGCGTATCGCTGCTCAACAAATACCGCGGCTCGAACTATGGCGTGTCGCTGGACGGCGACTTCCAGACCTGGGTCTACCGCGCAGACCTGTTCGGCGACGAAGCCGAGAAGAAAGCGTTCAAGGACAAATACGGCTACGATCTGGCCCCGCCGAGAACCTGGAAGCAGCATGGCGATATCGCCGCCTTCTTCCAGCGCCCGGACAAGGGCCTGTTCGGCTCGACCGATCTGCGCAACCAGGGCTGGGGCTACACCAACTGGTATCAGCGCTACGTCTCGATGGCCTCGCCCAACCAGTTCCTGTTTGGCGACGACGGCAAGCCGATGATCAATTCGGAACAAGGCATTGCGGCGACCAACGAATATGTCGCTTCGCTCGCGCATCATTCGCCGGATGCGATCTCCTGGGGTTGGCCCGAGCAATACGGCAACTTCGCCAAGGGCGGCGCGGCGATGACCTGCGCCTTCTCCAACTTGCCGAAATTCCTCGACAATGTCGGTAACAAGGATTCGGCTGTCACCGGCAAGATCGGCTCGATGCTGCCGCCCGGGCGCGAGATAGACGGCAAGCTGATCAGCCGTTCCGTGCTCTGGTTCTCGCTTACCGGCATGGTCTCGGCGCAGTCGAAAAACCAGGAGGCCGCCTACCTCCTGCTGCAATGGCTGGGTTCCGCCCGCATCTACGCGTGGATGAGCGCCAACCCCGGTGGTTACCTGGACCCGTTCCGGCTCTCCGATTTCTCCGATCCGCTGGTGCGCCAGACCTATCATGCCTACCACATGGACGTGGTGCGCGAGACGGTGGCCCGCACCGTGCCGACCATCAACTATCCCGGCGCAACCGCCTTCCACAATGCGCTCGACGAGAACCTGATGGCGGCGCTGACCAAGGCCAAGACATCGGAGCAGGCGATGGCCGACACCGAGGCCGAGTGGAAGAAGATCGCCCGGCGCACCGGCGAGGACAAACTGCTCGAAGCCATCAAGACCAACAAGGAGGCCTGGCCGACTGTTCTCGATCCGATCGTCTGATCCGTCTCCCTTGATCACACCGAAGGAGGGGAGGAGGTTGCTTCTCCCCTCCGCCCACAACGCCACCAGCAAAGCCGCCAGATGAAGCGTTCCATTCCTTTCCTGATGTTCCGCTACGCCGCGATCTTCGCAGCCATGGCGGTGACGCTGGTGCCAATCCTGTGGATGGTATCGATGGCGTTCAAGCCGATCGCGGAATGGTCGGCGACCGGCGCCGACCTGACATGGTGGCCGAAGAACCCGACGCTCAGCAATTTCCGTTTCGTTTTCGGCGAATCGACCAACAATCTGATTGTCGCGCTCGACCACACGGCGCTGAAGCCTATCCTCTCATCGTTGCTGTCGGCGGTTTTCGGCACGGTGATCGCCATGTCGGCGGGCACTGCCGCGGCTTACGGCCTGTCGCGTTTCGGCTCCGGCCAGAACCTGCCGCTGGCCTTGATCCAGCTGCGGCTGTTTCCGCCGATGGCGGTCATGATCCCGGTGATGATCATGTGGGCCTTCCTCAACTTCACCGACAGCTGGTGGGGGTTGGCGCTGATCTACGGCATCGTCACCTTGCCCTTCGCCTTCTGGCTGATGAAGACTTTCTTCGACGACATGCCGCGCGAGATCGAGGAGGCGGCCCTTGTCGAAGGCTGTTCGCGGCTGCGCGTCTTCACTCGCATCACGCTGCCGATGATGCGCGCGCCGCTGGCGAGTGCCGCGCTCTTCGTCTTCATCCTCAACTGGTCGGACTATCTGATCGCGCTGCTTCTGACGACGCGCGAATGGGTGACGATCCCGGTCTACATGGCTTCGTTGTCGTCCTCGATGACCGGGCAGCTCTATGGCGCCAAGGCAGCGCTCGGCCTGATCGCTGCCGTGCCGCCGGTCATCATGGGCATCGCCATCCAGCGCCATCTGGTGCGCGGGCTGACTTTCGGGGCGCTCAAGCAATGAGCGCGGTGACTGCCATGATTTCAGGGGACAAGATGAAAGCCGTCGGAGCAAGGCCGGTTTCGCGCGACGAGGGCGCAAGGCTGGGTTTCCGGCTGACGCTGCCGGCGCAGATCCTGGTGCTGTTCATCTCGGCCTTCCCGCTGTTGATGCAACTGTACATCAGCGTGACCGACTGGTCGCCGCTGTCGGGCCTTGGCTGGTGGAATGCCTGGTCGCTGTGGAACAGCTTTGCCAACTACACTGACCTTGCCGCCGATGCGCGCTTCTGGAGCGCGTTGAAGCGCACGGCCATCGTCATGATCGTCTGCGTACCGGCGGAGTTCCTGCTCGGGCTGGCGCTGGCGACGCTGTTTGCCGACGATTTTCCGGGCAAGCGCATATTCTACTCGGTCCTGCTGATGCCGATGATGGTGGTGCCGGCGGTGGCCGGCTACATGTTCTTCATGCTGTTCCAGTCGGGCGGCCCGGTGAACGACATATTGTCGGCGCTTACCGGTTCTCCCGTCACCATCGCCTGGCTGTCGGACCCGACGCTGGCGCTGATTGCCGTCATGGTCGCCGACATCTGGCAGTGGACGCCGCTGATGTTCCTCGTCCTGCTCGCCGGCCTGGTCGGCGTGCCGGAGGACCAGATCAAGGCGGCGACGCTGCTCGGTGCCAATCCGTGGCAGCGCTTCGTCACCATCGTGCTGCCTAAGATGAAGACGATCATCATCATCGCACTGGCGATCAGGGTGATCGAGAACTTCAAGATTTTCGACACGCTCTACATCATGACCGGCGGTGGCCCCGGCGTCGCCACCGAGACCATCTCCGTCTACATCTACAAGCTCACCACGCAGGATTTGATCTGGGGCTATGTGGCGGCGATTGCGCTGGCCATCTTGATCGTGCTCTCGATCGTCGCGGTGTTCGCCATGAAGCGCATGGCGCGGGCAAGGCAGGTGCCGGCATGAGCGCGATCCACCTGCAGAACCTGGTCAAGAAATTCGGCGACTTCACCGCGCTGAAGACCATGGACCTGGCAATATCAGACGGCGAGTTCATGGCGCTGCTCGGGCCATCGGGCTGCGGCAAATCGACGACGATGAACATGATCGCCGGCATGGAGGAACCGACCGGCGGCAAGATCCTGTTTGGCGAGCGCGACATGGCCGGCGTGCCGATGGGGCGGCGCGGCGTCGGCTTCGTGTTCCAGAATTATGCCATCTTCACCCATATGACGGTGCGCCAGAACCTCGCCTACGGGCCGAAGATGTACGGCACAGCGAAAGCCGAGATCGACCGCCGTGTTGGTGCGATCGCCGAGATGCTGCAACTGACGCCGCTGCTCGACCGTAAGGCCGACCGGCTGTCGGTCAACATCCTGCAGCGTGTGGCGATCGGCCGCTCGGCGATCATGGAGCCGGCGATCTTCCTGCTCGACGAGCCGCTGTCCAATGTTGACGCCGCTTTCCGGGCGGTGATGCGCACCGAACTGAAGCAGCTGCAGCGCCAGTTCCGCCAGACCATGGTCTATGTCACCCACGACCAGCTCGAGGCGATGACCATGGCCGACCGCATCGCGGTCATGGATCACGGCGTGCTGCAGCAGGTCGGCACGCCGCTCGAGGTCTACAACGATCCGGCCAATGTCTTCGTCGCCCGCTTCATCGGCGCGCCGGGCATGAACCTGCTCAAGGGAAGACCCGCGGAAAGCGACCGCGGGCTGGTCATCGATCTCGGACCGTTGGGCATCACCCCGCCGCTACCGAGTGATCTCGCGGCGGCTATGCGCGGCGCGCGCGGCGAAGTGCTTTACGGATTCCGGCCGGAACAGGCGACGCTGGTGGAGAATGGTCAGGGTCTCGCCATGCGGGTCACCTTCGTCGAGCGGATCGGGGCGCGCACCATCGTTCACCTCGGGCAGGGCGAGGCTGCCGTAAAGACAGTGTTCGACAATGATGTCGGCCTGGCGATCGGCGACACCGCCATCGTCGCACCCACCGTGTCGTCGGTGCGCGTCTTCGACGCCGCTAGCGGCCTTGCGATCAAGGCAGGTTGAGATGGCCGATGTCGTCTTTCGCAATGTGACCAAGCGCTACGGCAACACGCTCGCTGTCGACGACGCTTCATTCACGGTCAACGACAATGAGTTCTTCTGCTTCTTCGGTCCACCGCTGTCGGGCAAGTCGACCATCCTGCGTCTGGTGCTAGGGCTGGAGACGCCAGACTCGGGAGAAATCCTGATCGGCGGCAGACCGGTCAACACTGTGTCGCCGGCCGAGCGAAACGTGGCGATGGTGTTCCAGAACCTGGCGCTGTTCCCGCATATGAGCGCGCTCGACAATGTCCGCTTCCCCCTGGTCGAACGCCGGGTCGCCGAGGTCGAGATCAAAAGGCGGGTCGCCGACGTCGCGGCGAAGCTGCATATCGGCCATATCCTGCACAAGCCGCCGGGACAGCTTTCGGGCGGCGAACGACAACGCGTCGCGATTGCGCGTGCGCTGGTGCGCGATCCCAACGCCTATCTGATGGACGATCCGATCTCGGCGCTCGACGCCAGGCTGCGCGAAGAGACGCGCGTCGAGCTGAAGCGCATCCAGCGCGAGCTCGGCAAGACGCTGATCTATGTCACGCACGACCAGGAAGAGGCGATGTCGGTCGCCGACCGCATCGCAATGCTGGAGGACGGCAGGATCAGGCAGATCGGTGCACCGGCCGAACTCTATGACCATCCGGCCAGCACCTATGTGGCGCGGCTGCTTGGCTCGCCGATGATGAACATCTTGAAATCGGCGCGCGGCGAGGGCGGTGTCGAGGCGGCCGAAGGTACGATCCGCATTGCCGACATGGCGGCTCCCACTGATGCCGTCGAGATCGGGCTGAGGCCGGAAGACATCAAGGTCAGACCGTGGCCCATCGAGGGAAAAGAGGACGGGGGCTCGGGCCGCCCGGCGCGGGTGTTCGAGGTCGAGCCGCTTGGCGGCTACACCGTGGTGACGCTCGCTGCCGGGCAGGCGCGGCTGAAGGCATTGCTGCGCGGCCAGCCCGACATCCGGCCGGACGCGATGGTGGCGATATCCTGCGAGCCGGCCAGGGTGCATTATTTCGGACAGAGCGGGGGAGCGCTGGCACGATGACGGCGGCCGCAAGGAAAGAGTCTCGGGAGGATCAGATGGCACACAAGGGTTTCGAGCCGGATGTGAAGGTCCGAACCAAGGAATACCGGATCGGCTGCGTCGGCGCCGGCATGATCATGGCCGAGTGCCATCTCGCTGCCTACAAGGAAGCTGGATTCCCGGTGGTGGCGATCGCCTCGCGCACCAAAGCCAGCGCCGAGAAGGTGGCGACGCGCTGGGCCATCCCGACCGTCCACGACACGCCGGAGCAGCTGATCGAGGACGAAAATGTCGAGATCATCGACCTTGCCTTTCCGCCCGACCTACAGCCGGCGCTAATCCGTCATGCACTGAAGCAGAAGCACATCAAGGCGATCCTGGCGCAGAAGCCATTGGCGCTGTCGGTCGAGGAGGCGGTCAAGCTGCGCGACGAGGCGGCCAAGGCCGGCAAGATCCTCTCGGTCAACCAGAACATGCGCTACGACCAGTCGATGCGCGTCTTGAAGCAGATCATCGACAGCGGCGCGCTGGGCGACATCGTCTTCGCGCAGATCGACATGCACGCCATCCCGCACTGGCAGAGCTTCCTGGAGGATTACGACCGGCTGACGCTCGCCAATATGAGCGTGCACCATCTCGACGTGCTGCGCTTCCTGTTCGGCGACCCGGATGAAATCACCACGCTGACGCGCAAGGATCCGCGCACGAAATTCGACCACTCCGACGGCATCACCGTGTCGACGCTGCGCTTCCCTTCCGGCGTTCTCGCCGTCTCGCTGGAGGATGTCTGGTCCGGTCCGCGCCAGGATGGCTACAAGGACGACCAGCATATCAACTGGCGTGTCGACGGCACCAAGGGCGTCGCCAAGGGCACCATCGGCTGGCCGACGGGAGCGGCCTCGACGCTGACCTACGCCTCGACCGAGACCACCGGCGGCGAATGGATCAGCCCGAGCTGGGACACAATGTGGTTCCCGCATGCCTTTATCGGTGTGATGGAACAGCTCCAGCACGCGGTGAAGACCGGCACGCCGCCGGCGCTGTCGGTGGCCGACAACGTCAAGACGATGGCGCTGGTCGAGGCGGGTTACCGCTCGATCGACGAGGGCCGCACCGTCAAACTTTCCGAGATATCGACAACTTCAATCAACTGAATCGCTTACAGGGAGGAATTCACACCATGATGCAGGCTGGTATTTTCACGGGCTATTTCCCGTACGGTCTCGAAGAGACGGCGAAGAAAATCCGCGGGCTGGGTTTCAACACGGTGCAGCTCGACCTCCACTTCAAGGATGTCGACCTGTCGGCCGGGCAGATCACCAGGGACAAGGCCAAGACGGTGCGCGACGTCTTCCGCGACCACAATCTGCCGGTCTGCTGCGTGTCGGGCTACACCAACATCATCCATCCCGACAAGACCGAGCGCGACAAGCGCGTCGGCTACCTCAAGGAAATCATCCGCAACGCCCGCCATTTCGGCTCGCCTTACGTGATCTCGGAAACCGGCACTTACAACACTGAATCCGACTGGGTGCATCACCCCAAGAACAAGACCGAGGAAGGGTTCGAGGAATGCCGCAAGGTGGTCGCTGATCTTGCCCAGACGGCCCATGATCACGGCGCGGTGTTCCTGCTTGAGACCTATGTCAACAACGTCGTCGGCTCGGTCGAGGAGACGGTGAAGATGTTCGCGCAGGTCGATCATCCCGGCCTCGGCCTTCTGATGGATCCGACCAATTATTTCGAGACGCACAACATCGACAGGATGGACCAGATCCTGAACCAGGTGTTCGACACGTTGACCGACAAGATCAGAATAGCCCACGCCAAGGACGTCAAGCGTTCGGGCGGCGACAAGTCCGAGAAGCACGCCGATATCGGCGACGAGGATGCGCTGGAGAGCCACACGTTCCGTGGCGTCGGTGAGATCGAACTGCCGGCACCCGGCCTCGGCTCGCTGAACTACGACCTCTACCTCCAGCGGCTGGCGCAAAAGCATCCGAACATCCCGGTCATCATCGAGCACCTCTCGGAAGACGACGTGCCGCGCGCCAAGAAATTCCTCGACGGGAAGTTCCGCGCCAACGGTCTGTGACGGTCACCGCGCGCCGTCGGTTTGCGGCGGCGCGGCTGCAAGCAAGGGAGGAAGAAAAATGTTGAAATTCGCATTGAAGCTGACGGCTGCCGCAGCGCTGCTCGCCGGCGTCGCGCTGGGTTCGCCGGCACTGGCGCAGGATGGCCAGAAGACCTTCTATCTGCTGTCACATGGTGGTCCGTCGGATGCGTTCTGGCTTGACTGGAATGCCGGCGCCACCAAGGCCTGCGATCAGCTCAAAGTGACCTGCAAAATCTCCTTCAGCGGCGGCGACATGGCGGCGCAGAAGGAGGCCTTCAACTCCGCGCTTGCCGCCAAGCCCAACGGTATCGCCACGACATCGGCGCAGCCGGGCTTGTGGACCGAGGAGGTCAAGGCGGCCAAGGCAGCCGGCATCCCGATCGTGTTCTTCAACACGGACGATCCGGCGACCGGACGGAAGGCCTATGTCGGTGCCGACCTCAAGGAGGCCGGCGTCATCTGGGCCAAATACCTCGTCGACCACAAGATGGTGAAGCAGGGCGACAAGGTGTTCCTGCCGGTAGAGGTGCCTGGCGCCAGCTACCAGCAACTCGAAACCGAAGGCATCGCCAGTGTGTTCGATCCGCTCGGCATCAAATATGACGTGGTCGATTGCGGCACCGATCCGGCTGGCATCATCGCCAAGATGACCGACTATATGGTTGCCAACAATCCGCCGGCGATCATCGCGCTCGGCGATTCCGTGGCGGCCAGCGTCAAGCGGGTGTTCGATGGCGCCGGCGTGCCGGCCGGCAAGATCCCGGTCGTTGGCTGGGGCAATTCGAAGGAGACCGCGGAAGCCGTCAAATCCGGCTTCGTCAACGCCGCTGCCTGGCAGTTCCCCTCGGCGCAAGGCTTCATGCCGGTGGCACTGCTTGGGCTCGCCGCCTCCGGTGAGCCGATCGGCTACGACATCCACACGTTCAGCCTCTACGACGCCGCGAGCGTTGAACCAATCCTGAAGCTCTACAACACGAAGTAAAAAGGCGATGCCCGTGGCGTAGGCCGCGGGCATTTTTTCAAAGCATGGTTCAAGCAGTCATGACGATCGCAGCAGAAGACGAAATGCCTGTCGGGAAACGCAGATCGAGCCTCATGCGCTCGCCGCAATTCTCCTCACTCGTCATCCTCATAGTACTGCTTGCGGTGTTCGCCGTCGCCGACGCCAATTTCCTGTCGCCGCTCAACGTCTCCAACATAATGGCGTTCCTGCCCGAGCTCGGCATCATTGCGCTTGGCATGACGCTGCTTTTGACGGCGGGTGAGTTCGATCTGTCGGTCGGCGCCGTGTTCGGGCTGGCGCCGGTGGTGGTGATGCTCCTGGTGCAGAATGGCGAAGCAAGCATCGGCGTGGCGCTGCTGGCAGGACTTCTGCTGTGCGTCGCGATCGGGGCGATCAACGGGTTGATCGTGACCAAGATCGGCATTTCGTCCTTCCTGGTCACGCTGTCGATGCTGCTCGTGGTGCGTGGCGCAGCGCTCTACATCACACAGGGCTTTCCGCTGAAATCCTGGGACCAGCCCGGCTTCTTCGCGACACTGCTGGCCGGCAGCTTCAATGTCGGTTCGTTCCGGTTCTACACCTCGCTGTGGTGGTTCATCGGCCTGTCGCTGTTGGCGATCTATGTCCTGCGCTACGCCAAGCTCGGCAACTGGATCAGCGCCATCGGCTCCAATCGCAACGCGGCGGTGGCGCGCGGCGTGCCGGCGGACGCCGTCAAAGTGTGGCTGTTCATCTTGACTTCGGTTCTGGCGGGACTGGCCGGCATGATTAGCGCCTTCCGCATTTCGGCGGCGTCGCCAGTCGCCGGCACCGGCTATGAACTCGAAGTGATCGCCATGGTCGTGGTAGGCGGCACGGCGCTGACCGGCGGGCGCGGCACTATCCTGGGCACCATCGTCGGTGCGCTGATGCTGCGTGCGATCCGCAACGGCATCGTGCTGATCGGCGTGCCGGGGCTCGCCTACAACATCTTCGTCGGCGTCATCATTCTCGCCATGCTCATCCTGCACGCTTTGCTGCAGAAGAACGCCGCAAGGAGCTGACGATGGAAGTGCTTCGGCTGCAGAACCTGCAAAAATCCTTCGGTAGCGTGCGCGCGCTGAAGAATGCGTCCTTCGCCCTCAACGAGGGCGAGGTGGTGGCCTTGCTCGGCGACAACGGCGCCGGCAAATCGACGCTGATCAAAGCGATCTCGGGCGTGTTTCCTGTCGATCATGGCGACATCCATGTGCGCGGCGAAAAGGTCTCGATCCGCTCCACGCGCGATGCAATGGATCTCGGCATCGAAACGATCCACCAGGACACGTCGCTGGCGCCGGATCTCAGCATCGCCCGCAATCTGTTTCTCGGCCGCGAGCCGGTCAAGCTGAAGTGGCTGGGCGTGTTCGCGCCGCTCGATCTCGCCAAATTGCGCGATGCCGCATCGGCACTGCTGAAGCGAGTCGGCATCTCGAAAAAGCTTGATGCCGATGCGCTTGTCTCAACGCTGTCGGGCGGTGAGCGGCAGTCGATCGCGATTTCGCGCGCCATGCAGTTCGCCGCCAAGGTCATCATCCTCGACGAGCCGACCAACAATCTCGGCGTCGAAGAAACCCATGGCGTGCTGCGCTTCGTCAAGGAGGTGCGCGACGCCGGCCATTCCGTGCTTCTGATCACCCACAACATCCACCACGTCTTCCAGGTCGCCGACCGCATCATCATCATGCGCCGCGGCGAGATCGTCGCCGAGCAGACGGTTGCCGATACCGATCTCCTGACGGTGGAAAGCATCATCACCGGCGCCGACATGTCGGCCCTGCTGAAAGAGACGAGAGCGAAGTGAGAAAATTGGCCGTCACATGGTAGAACTTTACGGCAAGACGCTTTCGCGCCGGCAGGTCTCGGAACGCTCGGGCATGCTTTCGCAATTCGCCGGCGTGCGGCTGATGACGCTTGGCGACGGGGTGGAACGCGGCATCCGCATGCTGGAGTTCCGCACCGGCTCGGGCCTGCGCTTCACCGCGCTGGTCGACCGGGCGCTCGATATCGCCGACTGCGACTTCAGGGGACAGGCGATCGGCTGGCATTCGCCGAGCGGCTTTCGTCATCCCGGCCTGCACGACTATGAAGGGGAAGGGGGGCTCGCCTGGGCGCGCTCTTTTTCCGGGCTGCTCGTCACCTGCGGCCTCGATCACATATTGGGCCGGGAGGAAGTGCCGGTCGATACCTACAATTATCCGGGCAGGAAGACCGTGGTGCATTCGCTGCACGGCCGCGTCGGCACCATTCCGGCGCGGCTGACCGGTTATGGCGAGGCCTGGGACGGCGACCGCTGCGTGCTGTGGGCCGAAGGCATCGTCCAGCAATCGGCGGTGTTCGGCGAGGACCTGCATTTGCTGCGGCGCATCGAGGCCGATGTCGGCGGCAACGAGATCCGGCTGTCGGACCGCGTCGTCAATCACGGCTTCAACCGTACGCCGCACATGTATTTCTACCATGTCAATGTCAGCCACCCCTTGCTCGATGAGGGCGCGCGCTATCTGGCGCCGATCCGCGACGTCGTCTGGGCCGGCCATGATGGCGAGCGCTACGAGGCGCAGAAGGTCGGCTACCGCACCGTGCCGGCGCCGCGACTGGGTTTCAGCGAGCAGGTCTGGCAGCACGACATGGCGGCGGACGGCAATGGCGAGGTGCCAGTGGCTGTTGTCAACGACCGTCTCGGATTGGGCTTCGAGGTCGTGACCCGCAAGGAGCAGCTGCCTTGCGCCTATCAATGGCAGAATTTCCAGGCGGGGCAATATGCGCTGGGTATCGAACCCTCGACGCATCATGTGCTCGGCAATCTCGCGGCGCGCGAGCGTGGCGAGATGATCTGGCTGGAGCATGGCGAAGGCCGCTCTTATGATGCGGTGTTCCGGGTAATCGACGGCGCCGGCGCGATCGCCGCCGCCGAACGGAGGATCGTCTCGATCGCCAGGCAACCGCAACAGGATTATCCTGCGCCGTCGGGCAACTTTCCGAGACTGGCGGGCAGGTCATGATGCGAAACGAATGCTCCGGCTGGCGGGTCGGAAATCGGAGGTCGATGTGATGGGAAAAAAGCGCGACTACAGCCTGGTCGGCGAAAGCACACGCATCGCGATCGAGACCGGGCTGGCCTCAGCGGAGTGGTACCACACCGACGTTCCTCGCAAGGCGATGAAGGAGCTGATGCAGCGCTCGGACGGGCCGGCGATCCGCGACACGATCATCTGGATATCAGCCATACTGGGCTCCGCCGCCGGCATCGTCTGGTTCTGGGGCACGTGGTGGGTGGTGCCGTTCCTGCTCGTCTACGGCGTGCTCTACGGGTCCTCCAGCGACTCGCGCTGGCACGAGTGCGGCCACGGCACCGCCTTCCGCACCCGGCGGATGAGCGATGTCGTCTACCAGATCGCCAGCTTCATGCTGATGCGCAATCCGGTGACCTGGCGCTGGAGCCATGCCCGCCACCACACCGACACGATCATCGTCGGCCGCGATGCCGAGATCGCGGTGATGCGTCCACCGGACCTCTTGCGCGCCGCGCTTGCCTTCACCGGCATTCTCGATTTCCGCTATTCGCTGCCCACACTGGTGCGCAATGCGTTCGGCAGCATCTCGCCCGACGAGAAGAGTTTTATCCCCGAGATGGAGCTGCGCAAGGTGGTCACCGCCGCGCGCTGGCATATCGCCATCTATGTCGCGGCGATCGCACTGGCGTTCTATTTGTGGTCGTTCCTGCCGCTGGTGCTGATCGGCCTGCCGCGCCTCTATGGCAGCTGGCACATGGTTCTGACGGGCCTGCTGCAGCATATCGGGCTGGCCGACAATGTCACCGACCACCGGCTGAATACGCGCACCGTCTACATGAACCCGGTCAGCCGCTTCATCTACTGGAACATGAATTACCATGTCGAACATCACATGTTCCCGATGGTGCCCTATCATGCGCTGCCGAAACTGCACGAACTCATCAAGCATGACCTTCCGGAGCCCAATCCATCGATGTGGCATGCCTATCGCGAGGTCTGGCCGGTGCTGATCAAGCAGCTCCAGTACGAGGACTACTTCCTCAAGCGCGAATTGCCGCCGACGGCGCGGCCGTACCGCGAGGAGTTCCACGCGCTGACCGTTCCGGCGGCGGCGGAATAGAGCTGCAGGAGACAGAGATGGGCGACTGGGTTGAAGCGTGCGCCGTCGACGATATCGAGGAAGAGGACGTCATCCGCTTCGATCATGGCGGACGCACTTTCGCCATCTATCGCAGCCCGGATGACGAGTACTTCGCCACCGACGGCTATTGCACGCATGAGAAGGCACATTTGGCCGACGGGCTGGTGATGGACGACATCATCGAATGCCCCAAGCACAATGGCCGCTTCAACTACAAGACAGGTGTCGCCAAGGGCGCGCCGGTGTGCGTCAATCTCAAGACCTATCCTGTGCGCATCGAAGCTGGCAAGGTTATGATCAAGATCGGCTGACCTGCCGCACCAAGTAACAGAGGGAACCCCTTTCGATGAGCCGAAAAAGACCGACCGTCGCCGACCTGCGCGCCATGAAGGGCAAGCGCCAGCTGACCATGCTACGCGTGCTGACGATGGACGAGGCCGAGGCCGCCGAGCGGGCAGGGGTCGACATCGTCTCGGTACCGCCCGAACTGGTGCTCAACCCGCAATACCGCGATGCGGCCCCCAGCCTGTTCACCATGCCCGGCGAGAATTTCTACGAGATCGGCACGGCGGACGATTTCGTGCGCTGGGCCTTCCGGCTCTACAAGGCCAGCGCCGACGCGGTCTATTGCAGCGCCGGTTACGCCACGATCAAGCGGATGGCGGACGATGCCATTCCGGTGATCGGCCATGTCGGCCTCATTCCTTCCCGCGCGACCTGGACCGGCGGCTTCAAGGCGGTCGGCAAGACCGCCGACACCGCCATCCAGATATTCGAAGCGGTAAAGCAGCTGGAGGCCGCCGGCGCCATCGGCGCCGAGATCGAGGTCGTGCCTGTCGAGGTGGCCAAGGCGATCTCGGAACGAACATCGTTGATCATGCTGTCGATGGGGGCGGGCACCGGCTGCGATGCGCAATATCTGTTCGCCGACGACATCCTCGGCCAGAACCGTGGCCATATGCCGCGTCATTCCAAGGTCTATCGCAATTTCGCCGCCGAATATGACCGCTTGCAGGCCGAGCGCATCGCCGCGTTCTCGGAATATGTTGCCGACGTCAACAGCCTGGCCTATCCCGAAGACAGGCATGTCGTGCACATGGACCCGGCCGAGCTACGCCTGTTCCTGGACAAGGTCGGCCGGAGCTAAGTCCGTCTGCCAGCTTCCGCTGGCGAGCGCCGCGTAGAGCATCTCGGCGTCGATGCCGAGCATTGGCTCGAGATGGACGCGCGGCTCGAGCACCGTCTGGCCCTCGCCTTTGCGCGGCGCGACACGAAAGTTTGTTGCGCTATGCCTGGACGCGGCAAAACAAATGCTGTTCAAACCGCTCCCGTCATGACTGCCATTCCCGAGACCGAGACCTTACCCGAAACGGCCACCAATGCGCGGCGCGTGGCGCTGATCGTCGCCATCGCCTTCTTCATGCAATTGCTGGATTCGACGATCATCTCGACCTCGCTGCCGCAGATGGGCGCGTCGTTCGGCGTGTCGGCGGTGGCGATGAGCATTGGCATCACCGCCTATATGCTGACCATGGCGGTGTTCGTCCCGCTGTCGGGCTGGCTCGCCGACCGGTTCGGCGCACGCAACATCTTCCTGCTGGCGATTATCCTATTCACATTGGCCTCGCTCGCCTGCGGCTTCTCTCAAGACCTGAGCCAATTCGTCGCCGCCCGTGTCGTGCAAGGGCTGGGCAGCGCACTGATGACGCCAGTCGGGCGCATTCTCGTCCTGCGCAATGCTTCGAAGTCCGAGCTGCTCAACGCCACCGCGCTGATCACCTGGCCAGCGCTGTTTGCGCCGGTGGTCGGGCCAGTGCTCGGCGGCTTCATCACCACCTATCTGTCCTGGCACTGGAATTTCTTCATCAACATCCCGCTCGGCGTGGTCGGGCTGGCCTTGGTCGCCCGCTTCATTCCGGGTGATCGCGAAGCAGACCCCAAACCGCTGGATTGGCCGGGCTTCGCGCTGACATCGGCCGGGCTCGCCTTGCTGCTCTACGGCCTCGAGCGCATCGCGCATCCGGAGGATGGCGTCCTGCCGACGATGCTCTTGATCGTAGCCGGCATCGTCATCGGCTGGCTGGCGGTGCGGCATCTCAGGCGCGCGCCGCATCCGCTGCTCGATCTCTCGTCATTCAAGGTGCTGACCTTCGCCATCTCGACGCTGGCCGCCGGCACCATCTTCCGGGTGGCGATCAACGCCACGCCATTCCTGCTGCCGTTGCTGTTCCAGGTCGGCTTTGGCCTCAGCCCCGTCGATGCCGGCATGATGATCTTGGCCTATTTCTTCGGCAATCTCGGCATGAAGACTGTGACGACGCCGACGCTGCGCCGCTTCGGCTTTCGTTCGGTGCTGGTCGTCAACGGCCTGATCGCCTCGGCGGCGATCATGGCCAGCGCGGCAATCTCGCCGCAGACGCCGCAGGCGCTGGTGGTGGCGCTGATGCTGATCGCCGGTCTGTCGCGCTCGATGCAGTTCACCGCACTCAACACGCTGGCCTTCGCCGATATCGATGCGGCGCAGCGTAGCTCGGCGGCGACACTGTCCTCGATGCTGCAGCAGGTGGCGATGCTGTTCGGCGTGGCGGTGGCGGTGGCGGTCCTCAACTTGTCGCAGATCGCCAGGGACAGGCCGGCGCTCGACCTTGTGGATTTTCGAATCGCCTTCCTGGTGATCGGCGCCATTGGGCTGGTGGCGGCGTTGCGTTTTCTCGCTCTGCCGGCGGGTGCGGGCGCCGAGGTCTCCGGCCATATGCCGGGAAATTGACATCGAAATTTTCCACCTCATGTGGAGATAAATTCCGCCTTGCGCTTCCGTGTTGAAGCGGTCCTTTCACTGGCAGCCATGATGGCGGAACCGATTGCCAAAAATGCAGGGTTTTCCATGGATTGCGCCAGCTTCGGCAATCGATGCGTCCACTCGGTGAATATCCCTGCCAGCCCAGGTTCTGAACGCGGATTCATTTGACGAACAGGCGCTGGGCCGATTAGCTTTCTTCCCAGGGATGGCAGCACTGCCATCGGGGCAAACGCAGACATGAACACGATCGGCTGGCCGAATTTCAGGAGCCTGAATCAGGAAGGGATTGTCTTTGCCATCGCGGTGGTGCTGTTCGTTGCCGCGGCGATAGGCCTGCCGGGCTTCGTCGACCCCAACAATCTTGTCGCCATCGTCCGCTCGGTGTCGGTGCTCGGCATCCTCGCGCTCGGCATGGCCGTCGTCATCATCGGGCGCGGCATCGACCTCTCCGCCGTGGCGATCATGGCGATGTCGGTCGCCTGGTATCTGCAACTGCTGAATTCGGGCATGCCGGACGGGCTGGCCTTCGCGTATGTGCTGGCCGGCGTGCTGGCGATCGGCCTGCTCAACGGTTTTCTCGTTGCCTATGCCGATGTGCCGGCGATTTTCGTGACGCTGGCGACCGGCTCCTTCGTCTTCGGCTATGTGCGCTCGCAACTGATCACGCAGGATGCCGTGCCGGTGCCGCAGGGCCACTGGGTCGAACGGCTCGGCGGCCTGCGCTTTCTCGATATTCCGATCGAGGTGTTCATCTTCGTCGGCCTCGCGTTCCTGTTCTTCCTGTTCCTGCGCTACACCAAATGGGGCCGTTACATCTATTTCGCCGGCGACAATCCGGTGGCGGCGCGCAACATCGGCATTCCCGTGCGGCCGATGCTGGTGCTGCGCTACGTCGTCTCCGCCTTCGTCGCGCTGATCGCCGGCCTGCTGACGGCGGCCAGCCTGCACTCGATCAACACCCGCATCGTCAATTCGACGCTGCTCTACGACATCGTGCTGGTGGCGGTGATCGGCGGCATTGGCCTGTCCGGCGGGCGTGGCGGGGTGCGCAACGTGCTGGTCGGTGCGGCGCTGATCGGCATCCTGCTCAACGCCATGACCATCATCGACATTCCGCTGCTCTACCAGAACCTGATCAAGGCGGCGATCCTGCTGTGGGCGATCATCGTCGACGGCATCATCAATCCACGTGACGAGCAGACCGCTCAACAGGGCGACATTTAGGGGTACCCGGTCCGATCCATCCCGATCGGCCGGCAATGAAAATCTAAACGAGAGGATCTGACATGAAATTCATCAGGACATTGATGGCCGCCGCCACGGCACTCGCCGTCACCGCCTTCGTGGCGCCAACCTTCGCCGCCGACGATCCCGGCCCAGCGGCTTACGCGCAGGCACTCAAGGGCAAGCGTGTCATGCTGGTGCCGTTGGCGATGGGCTTCGACCTGGCGCAGGGCTGGGCGCATTATCTGAAGACCGAAGTCGAGGCCTGGGGCGGCGTGTTCGAGACGCGCGACCCGAACTGGGTGGTCGATGCCGGCGCGCAGGCGATCACCGACGCCATCTCGTCGGACACCAGGCCGGACGTGCTGATCATCCATGCACCGGACCTGAACTCCTATTCCAAGCTGATGAAGAAGGCGCAGGCCGCCGGCACCTACGTGATCCTGGTCGACAATCCCGCCAACTTTCCAGCTGACGCCTTCGTCGGCAGCGATTGGGATCGGCTTGGCCAGCTCGAGGCCGAAGCGGCGATCAAGGGCTGCGGCGAGAACTCGTCGAAGAAGATCGGCCTCGTGCAGGGCGACCAGGCGAACTCCTCCAGCCTTTACCAATATGCCGGCATCATGAAGGTTCTGGACAAGCATCCCGATTTCAAGGTGGTGGCCAAGCCCGATTCCAACTGGGATGCGACGACGTCGCGCAACGTGACGACGACGATGCTGCAGCAGAACCCGGATATCTGCTCGATCATCGACTTCTGGGATGGTGACGCCACCGGCGCGTCCGCTGCGATCCGCGACGCCAAGCTCGACGGCAAGGTGTTCCTCGTCACCACCGGCGGCGGCGAGAAGGCGGCCGATTGCGACAAGCTGCAGGACGGCACCTATGGCGCCGTGGTGATGACCGAACTTGCCCGCCAGTCCGGCGACATGAACGCCATCATCAAGTTCCTGCTGCAGAGCGGCCAACCAGCCGGCACCTCGCACACCTACATCTACACGCTGGAGAAGGCGACGACCAAGGCCGACCTCAAGCCCGACAGCTGCTGGGACCTGAAGGCGCTGCAGGCGCAAGCGGCGGCGAAATAATCCGATACTCTCCAACACCGATCAACGGGGTGGCCGGATTGCCCGCGGCCACCTCCTTCTCTTGCTGCAGTGACCTTATGTCCTTTCGCGAACGCCTCCAGTCCTGGCGCTACAATCTCGTGCCCGACCATGTCGTCGGCGAGATCCTGACCAAACGCTGGACCGACAACGCCATTCCGTTCCTGGCGCTGGTGGCGACGCTGGCAACCTTCGGCTCGATCATTCCCGGCTTCTTCAAGCTGACGGCGCTGCAGGAATCGACCCGCCAGCTCGGTGAATTCTCGATGGTGGTCACCGGCATGACCGTGGTGATGCTGGGCGGCGGCATCGACCTGTCGGTCGGCTCGATCTTCGCGCTTTCCTGCTTCTCCGCCGTTTATGTCTTCTTCATCCTCGAACAGTCGATCTGGCTGGCGATGGCCGCGTCGGTCGCCACCGGACTCGTCTTCGGCGCCATCAACGGCTATCTCGTCGGCTACCTCAGGCTGCGCGCCTTTCTCACCACGCTGGTCACCTTCATCTTCGGCCGGGCGCTGTTCGACATCCTGGTCACCACCTATGCCGCCGATGTGCAGCTCTCGACCGCCACTTCGGATGTGCTCGACTTCATCGGCGACAGCACCTTCTGGGGGCTGTCGGTTTCGGTGTGGCTGGCGATCATCCTCGCCATCGTCACCCATATCGCGTTGACGCGTTCGCGGCCGGGCTGGCACGTGCTGGCGGTCGGCGGCTCCAGGCGCTCGGCGCACAATGCCGGCATTCGCGTGCGCCGCACGGTGTTCATGACCTATGTCTTCTCTGGCTTCTGCGCCTCGGTCGGCGGTTTCCTCATCGCCTGCCGCCTGAGCGGGGCAGGGCCGGGCACCGGCCTCAACCTGGAGATCATGGCGCTGACGGCGGCGGTGGTCGGCGGCGTCAGCCTCGGCGGCGGGCGTGGCTCGGTGATCAAGGGGCTGATGGGCGCGATCATCGTCTTGACCATGACCAACGGATTGATCCGGCTGGGGTATGGCACCGGCACCAACCAGATGGTGCTTGGCATCATGCTGGCGGTGGCGGTGACGATCGACATCCGCTGGCTGAAGAACCGCCACAAGGTGCTGAACGAAGTCTATGTCGCGCCGGTCTATCTCAAGATGGGCGAAACACAGTCGGCGGCGCCCGGCTCCGGCACATCCTACGAACTCGACAACAGGCTGTCGGCTGCCGACCATATCGGGCTTGGCGAGCTGGAAGGGCCGGAAGATGTCATCCTCGACCGCGACGACAATCTCTATTGCGGCACACGCCATGGCGAAATCGTCCGCTTCTTCGCGCCGGACTATGTCAAATCGGAAGTATTCGCTCACATTGGCGGCTTCCCGCTGGGGCTTGCCTTCGACAAGACAGGCAATCTGATCAGCTGCGTTGGCGCCATGGGGCTCTATTCGGTGTCGCCGGATCGGGAGGTGAAACGCCTGTCGGCGGAGACGTCGCGCTCGTGGACCTCGATCGTCGACGATGCGCGGTTGCGCGATCCCAACGACTGCGACATCGCGCCGGACGGGCGGATCTATTTCACCGATTCGACCAAGCGCTACGATGCCCACGATTGGGCGCTGGACTCGATCGAGAACCGCGCCACCGGGCGTCTGCTGGTCTACGACCCGAAGGACGGATCGACCAGGACGCTGCTCGACGGCTACCGCTACACCAATGGTGTGTGCATGGCGCATGATGGCAAGTCGCTGTTCTTCGCCGAAAGCTGGGCCTGCCGGGTGCACCGCTACTGGCTGGAAGGGCCGAAGGCCGGCACCGCCGAATGCGTCATCCGCGACATGCCGGGCTACCCCGACAACATCAACCGCGCCTCCGACGGCAATTACTGGATGGCGTGGCTCGGCATGCGCACGCCGAGCTTCGACCTGTCGCTGCGCCACCCCGATATGCGCAAGCGCATGACGCGCCGCTTGCCGCAGGATGAGTGGCTGTTCCCCAACATCAACACCGGAGGCGTGGTGAAATTCAATGAGAAGGGCGGCATCGTCGAGGCGATGGGCGACCTCTCAGGCGGCGCGCACCCGATGGTCACCTCGATGCGCGAGCACAAGGGATATCTGTTCGTCGGCGGCATCCTCAACAACCGCGTCGGCCGCTACAAGATCGCTGGCGCCGACCCGAACTGGACCAGCCCCGCTTCTTATTGGGGGGCAAGGCCATGATCCTCGATCCGGTGCTCGACCTGTTTCGCGGCAAGGCGGTGACCATTCCGCCGCTCGACGGTGCTTTTCGGCCCAATACGCGGCTGGACGATGCGCTGGCTTTTGCCGAACTGACGGAGCCGGACAATCTGCTGGTTTCTGGTGAGAGGCTGCTGGCCTCCAGCGGCAACGCTGTCTATTCGCTTGCTGCCCGAACCGAGCCCAAGGTGATCGAAACCTTCCCGTCTGCCGTCACGGCGCTGGCGCTCTCGCCATCCGGCGAACTGACCGTGGGGCTGGAAAGTGGCAAGCTGCTGATATCAGGCAAGGAGGTTCCGCTGCCGGCTGATCTCAGCTGCATCACCGCACTTGCCTATGCGGATGACGGCACGCTGTGGCTGGCCAATGGCTCGGCCGAGCATGCGCCCTCGCAATGGGCCGCCGACCTGATGAGGAAGGGGGCGTCCGGTTCGCTTTGGAAGCGGGATGCAGCAGGTGGCGGCTTCCGCAAAGTGGCCGGCGACATCGCCTTCCCCTATGGGCTCTATCCCGTCGGCAGGGATGTTCTGGTCAGTGAAAGCTGGCGCCATCAAATTGTCCGCTTCGAGGGCGCGACGGGCAATCGTTCGACGGTGTTGACTCATCTGCCAGGCTATCCCTCCCGGCTGTCGCCATCCGCCGATGGCGGCGCCTGGCTGGCTCTGTTTGCGCCGCGCAACCGGTTGATCGAATTCGTGTTGCAGGAAACGCATTACCGCCATGACATGCTCGATCAGGTGCCGCCGGCCTACTGGATCGCGCCGGCACTGGCCTCCAGCCGCAGCTTTCTCGAGCCGCTGCAATGCGGCGGCATCCGCACCATGGGCATCCACAAGCCATGGTCGCCGAGCCGCTCCTACGGGTTGGTGGTGAGGCTCGACGCGAAGATGCAGCCGCAATTCAGCCTGCACAGCCGCGCCAACGGCACGCGCCATGGCATCTGCAGCGTGGCGGAAAAGGACGGCAGCTTGTTCATCGCCTCCAGAGGCGGTGACTGCGTGCTGGCGGTCGACCTCGCGTCGGGAGGCTTCTGATGGACCCGATCGTTCGGCTGGAGAACGTCACCAAGACTTATCGCGGCGTGCCGGCGGTGAAGAATGTCAGCTTCGAACTGCGCAAGGGCGAGATCCACGCGCTGCTTGGCGAGAACGGCGCGGGAAAATCGACGCTGACCAAGATCATTGCCGGTGTGGTCGACGCCACGTCAGGCAAGATGTTCCACCATGGCCAGGAGATCGCCTACGCCTCGCCGCATGCCGCCCTGGAGGCCGGCATCGCGATGGTGTTCCAGGAGACCAGCCTGGTGCCATCGATGACGGTGGCGCAGAACCTTTATCTCGGCACCGAAAAGTTCCTCAACCGGCTGCGCGGCACTTACATCTCGGCCCAACAATTCCTGCAGTCGCTGAATTTTCCAGTCGACCCGAACGCCATGGTGGCAACGCTGGGTGCGGCCAAGCGGCAGATGGTCGAGATCGCACGGGCGGTGCACCACAATGCCGAGATCATCATCTTCGACGAGCCGACGGCGACGCTGACGCCGGAAGAGAAGCGACACTTCTTCGCGCTGATCCGCAGGCTGAAAGCGAGCGGCGTGTCGATCGTTTTCATCAGCCACGCTCTGGAAGAGGCGCTGCTGATTGCCGACCGCATCACCATCCTGCGCGATGGCGAACTGGTGATCACCGACGACACATCGGCCTTCGACCGTGACAGGATCGTCGCCGCCATGGTCGGGCGCACGCTGTCGGGGCAGATCTACCGCCAGCGCGACGAAGCCAAGCTGCGCAAGGCTGGCAAGAAGGTGCTGTCGGTGCAGGACATCTCGATGAGCAATGTCGTGCGCAACAATTCGTTCTCGATCTTCGAGGGCCAGATCACCGGCGTGTTCGGGCTGATCGGCTCCGGCCGCACCGAGACCTTCAAAATCGTCTCCGGCATCTACAAGCGCGATTTCCTGCGCGGCGGCGCCATCGAACTGGACGACAAGCCGGTGCGCTATCTCGTGCCGAGCGAAGCGGTGGCCGACGGCATCGTCTACGTCACCGAGGACCGAAAGAGCGAAGGCATCTTCGAGACGATGGGCATTGCCGAGAACCTGTTCGGCGGGCTTTTGGCGGCGGGCCGCGAAAAGGCGTGGGTGATCAACGCGCAGGAGATGCGTGTGCTCTCGGCGGAATGGACGAAGACGCTGAACATCAAGGCGATCAACGACAATGCGCGTGTGGTCGAACTCTCCGGCGGCAACCAGCAGAAGGTGGTGATCGGCAAGGGGCTGGTACAGCAGCCGCGCATCGTCATCTTCGACGAGCCGACGCGCGGCGTCGATGTCGGCGCCATCGCCGAGATCCACCAGATCATCAACCGCCTGGCCGATGAGGGCCTCGCCGTCGTCGTCATCTCATCCTATCTGCCGGAGATCATGAACCTGTCCGACCGCATCCTGGTCTGCCGGCAAGGGCGTATTGTGGAGGAGTTTTCGCCGGCGGAGGCCACCGAGGAGAAGATCATGTACGCGGCGGTGCATTAGATTCAGGTGAGGCCGGCCTGCAAACGGTGGCTTCCTGCGCTTCCGGTGCTCACGTACGAAAAGTACGCTCCGCTCCGGTTCTCGGAACCCGCCGTTTTCGACTCGGCCTGACCTGAATCTCTACGCCGCCGCCGGAGAAGTGAATCAGGCGAATGGATTGGCTGCGGTTGCTCAAGGCCTGATTCAACTCACGACGATCAAAATGAAGGGAAAAATGCCATGGCCACCACAAGACTTCTCAGCGATGCCGAGGTGGAGAAAGTCCCGGCGGTGAAGGCCGTGTTCGACGATATCCGCGCGACGCGCAAATCCGATTTCGTCAACAATTTCTGGCGTGGGCTGGCCAACGATCCGCCGGCGTTGAAGCGGATCTGGGAACAGCTGAAGGTGGTGATGGTCGCCGACAGCGCCATCGATCCGCTGACCAAGGAAATGATCTACATCGCGGTGTCGACCGCCAATGGCTGCTCCTACTGCGTCCACTCGCACACGGCGGCAGCGCGAGCCAAGGGTATGACCGATGTCCAGCATAGCGAGCTGGTGTCGATCATCGGGCTCGCCGGCCAGACCAACCATCTGGTGACCGCGATGCAGATCCCGGTCGATCCGCAGTTCGAGGTGAAGTGAGGCGGCGACGGTTTCCGGAAACAGGACTTTCATGGACAAAACCATCAGATTTCCAATTTCGATCTCCGGGTACGAGGTCGAAGGCCTGATTGGAATTGACGCTCCGCGATTGGTGCCGCTGTATCAGGCCTGCTCGGACTATGTCGTGCTGGAACGAGGCGAACCGCCAAACGTCGCCAGCGCAAAAGAGGAATTTGAAAACTTTCCGCCGAACCGGACGGAAGCCGACAAATTCGTATTCGGGTTGAAAGCAGTCGATGGCGAATTTGTCGGTTTGCTGGCCTGCGATCGCAATTACCCGCAAGCGGGGTGTTGGTGGATCGCATTGCTCATGATCGACAAAGCGCTTCATGGAAGAGGGTTCGGGCGAACGCTTTGCGATGACTTTTTCAGGTGGCTGAAATCGCAGCACGTCGAACGGCTGGAACTCGGCGTGCTCATGGAAAATGAGCAAGGGCTTCGGTTCTGGCAAGCGCAAGGCTTCGAGCTGATGCGGACGGCGGGGCCGGTCAGCTTCGGCGCCAAGCGGCATATGGTCCAGATTTTGGGCCGGCGGTTGTGAGCAGCTATACCGGCCGGTAGACCTTCTCCGCCGTGTTCCAGAAAATATCCGCCTCCGCCGCCGCGCCATGCTTGGTCACCGCATTGCGGTGCGCCTTGATCAGTTCGGCGTGGCTGGTCCACAGCTTTTCAATCGGGAAGTTCGAGCCGAACATCAGATGGTCAGCGCCCAGGATCTCGATCGCGTTGTCGACGATGTAGGCGATCAGCGCCGGGTCGTTGCGGTGGACGAAGGTGCCGAGGCCGGAGAGCTTGGCGTAGAGATTGGGTGCGGCCGACAGCGTGCGCAGGCCGGTCTTCCAGGCTTCGGTGGTTTCCGGCTCCATGCCGGTCAGCATGCCGGCATGGGTGAGGATGAAGTTCGTCTCCGGGTTCTCGCCGACCAGCGTCAGGCCGTCCTTCATCTGAGCAGGGAAAAGCTGCAGATCGAAGGATAGGTCATAGTCCTTCAGGCGCGCTACATTCGCTCGCACCTTGCGGTCTATGACCTGATCGGCCGAGGCGGCGAAACGGAAGGCCGGCGTCTCGTGCCAGTGCAACTGCATGCGCACGCCGCGCAGCAGCGGATATTTTTTCAAGCGATCGATCTGGGGTCTGATGTCGTCGGCGGTCATGTCGGCGTAGCCGACGATGGCATGCGGCCAACCGGTCTCGTCAGCGGTCTTCTGCAGGAAGGCGACTTCTTTCTCGAAATCCTCCTTGGCCCAGTTCGTCTGGACATAGACGGCCTTTTCGACGCCCGATCCTTTCTGGTCGGCCAGAAACTCCTCGATCGGATAGTCGCGGCGGATCGGCTCGTAAGGGCCGAAGATGCGCGGCACCATCGGTCCGACCAGCCAGGGCTGGTCCTTTTGGCGCCAGATGTGAAAATGTGCGTCGATTGCCTTCTGCATCACGAAACCCTCTTCCAGATTGTCGCCGCAGCCGGGGCAGGGCGGGCGAGCGACAGGATGAAATCGGTGAGGCGGGCAAGCGACGAGCCGTCGACGAGATCGTCGATCACCGGCAGGATGGCGCGAAGTGCCGCCGTTGCCGGCCTGAAGCGCGGGTCGCCGGCCAGCGGCGTCGCCAGCGACAGCCGGAAGGCGCGGGCGCTCAGCCGGCGCATTGCCATTTCCAGCTCGCCATGGTCGCCGCGCTCCAGCGCGTCGGACAGGATGACGATCGCGGCACCGCGCGCGAAAGCGGAAAAGCGCGGCACCGAGAGGAAGGCGAGCAGCGTCGGTCCCATGCGGGTGCCGCCGTCCCAATCGTCGACCTGCGCGGCCGCGCGCGCCAATGCCTGATCGCGGTCGCGGATGCGCAATGCCCCGGTGATGCGGGTCAGCCGCGTGCCGAAGGTGAAGATTTCGGCGCGGTCTGCACCTTGTACGGCGGCATGCACGAGCTTGAGATAGTCCGCTGTGTGCAGCTTCATCGAGCCGGACACGTCGACGAGGATCAGCAGCTTGCGCGGGACGGTCTGGCGGCGGCGCAGTAGCGGCGAGGGAACGTCGCCATCGGCGCCGACGATTTCCCGCAGCGACCGGCGCAGATCGAGCTTGCCGCGCGAATGGGTGCGCACGGTGCGGAAGGAGCGGCGGGCGGGCAGGGCCGAAGCGAGCTTGTGGCGGAAAGCGGCAAGGCCGTCATCGTCGCGCTGGAAGTCGCGGCTGCTCAGTTGTTCGACGCCGGAAGAGAGTTCGCCACCGTCCTGCTGACGGATCACCTCGATCTCTTCCCGCCCCGCGCCGCCATCATCCTTGATGCGGGTTTCCTCGTCGGCGTCGCCTTCGACCATCGCAGATGCATTGCCATAGAAATGGCTCCGGAAATGCGCCTCGAATTCGTCGCGGCGGTCGGGCGGCGGCGCCAGCGTGGCGAGCGCCGCCTCGCGGATATCGGCCATCGAGCGCGGCCCGAGCAATGCCACCGCTTGCATGAAGGCGGAGACTTGTTCGGGCGCGACGCCAAAGCCGTAGCGGCGCAGAAGGCGGGCAAAGGCGAGCAAGGGGGTGGCCGCGCGGGGCAAGCTTTTCTCCCGCATCATTGCGTGGCGCCCCCCTCTGTCCTGCCGGACATCTCCCCCTCAAGGGGGGAGATTGGCAGCTTTGACGCGTCGCCTGCTAATGCGACGCTGGAGATTGGCGAAAGCCGGAATGACAGCTGATCTCCCCCCTTGAGGGGGAGATGTCCGGCAGGACAGAGGGGGGTGCTGTCCCGCCAGCGTTGCGGAATGAACGGGGCGAAGGGATCGTTGAGATCGCGCATCACGCCAGCGCCTCCTCGACAATGCGGCCAAGCTCGGGCGCGATGTAGGAGAGATCCTCCTCGTCCTTGATCAGCACGCCGATGGCGCGGCGGAAGGCTTCCGGCCATGGGCTGCCGCCTTTTTCCAGGATGGTGGCGGCGTTGGCCCATTCGACCGCTTCGGCGATGCCTGGCGGCTTGGCGAGCGGGCGGGCGCGGATGGTCTGCACGGCTGCGGCCACCGCGCGCGCCGTTGCCTCGGCCACATCGCCGGCGCGCAGCATGATGATGGCGGCCTCGCGCTCGGCATTGGGATAGCCGATCCAGTGATAGACGCAGCGCCGGCGCAGCGCCTCGGCGAGTTCACGGGTGCGGTTCGAGGTCAGGATGACGATCGGCTGCGCGGTGGCGCGGATGGTGCCGCGCTCGGGAATGCTGATTTGGAAATCGGAGAGGAATTCCAAAAGCAGTGCTTCAAATTCGTGGTCGGAACGGTCGATCTCATCGACCAGCAGTATGCGCTGCTCCGGCGCCTTCAGCACCTGCAGCAGCGGCCGCGCGATCAGGAAACGGTCGTCATAGATATCGATCTCATGCTCGCCGGCATGGCGGATGGCGAGCAGCTGGCGTTGATAATTCCATTCATAGAGCGCATGCGCGGCGTCGATGCCTTCATAGCATTGCAGCCGCACCAGATCGCGGCCGAGCAGCGCGGCGATCGCCTTGGCCGCTTCCGTTTTGCCGACGCCGGGCGCGCCTTCGAGCAGCAGCGGCTTGCCCAGCCGGATCGCCAGGAAGATGGCTGTGGAAAGGCTCTCATCCGCCAGATAGCGTGAGGCGGCCAGATGCTGTGCCACCGCCTCCGGCGAGGTCGCGACAGTCTCGGCGCTTGTCCCGTTCATTGCGGCCCTCAGTTCGCCGCTTGCGCCTTCAGCGCGCGCAAAATGCGCTCCGGCGTAATCGGCAGCGTGTCGATGCGCACGCCGACAGCGTCGAAGACGGCATTGGCGACGGCCGGGATCTGCGGGTTGGCGCACATTTCGCCCGGCCCCTTGGCACCGTATGGCCCGTCGGCCGAGGGCCGCTCCAGCACGATGATCTCGGTTTGCGCGAGATCGCCCGGCCCCGGCATCAGATACTGGTTGAAGTCGGTACCGCCATGGTCACGGTTGGGATAATAGGGCTCGGTGGTTTCGTAGAGCGCGTGACTGATGCCCATCCAGGAGCCGCCGACCAATTGCTGCTCGACCATTTTCGGGTTTAGCGCGCGGCCGATCTCGAAGACGTTCTTGACCGTCAGCACGGTCACCTCGCCGGTCTCGTCATCGACCTCGACCTCGGCCACGGTGCAGGCATGCGCGTAGCAGGTCGACGGCTTCATCGCGCCGGTCTCTTTCTCCGGATAGGAGCGCGGGATGAGGAACATGCCGCGGCCGGAGATCGAGCGGCCGCGCTTGAAATGCGCCGACAGCGCGACGTCGAAGATCGAGATCGATTTCTGCGGAGCGCCCTTGACCAGGATGTTGCCCTGGCCGTCGGTCTCGAGGTCGGAGGCATTCACCTCCAGCTCCTCGGCCGCCACCTCCAGCATCACCTGGCGCGCCTCCCTAGCCGCCTGGATGACGGCATTGCCGGCGCGATGCGTGCCGCGCGAGGCGAAGGTGCCCATGCAGTGCGGGCCGGTGTCGGTGTCGGCGGTGTCGACGACGACGCGGTCGGTCGGCACGCCGATCGTTTCGGCGCAGATCTGCGCCATGATCTGCTTCATGCCCTGGCCGAGATCGACCGAGGACAGGGTCACCATGAAATTGCCGGTTGGCGTCGAATGCACCAGCGCCTGCGTCGGGTCGCCGCCGAGGTTCATGCCGGTCGGATAATTGATCGCGGCAACGCCGCGTCCGCGCCTGATCGCCATCTCAAGCTCCCTTCACATAGGAGGACATCGCCATGAATTTCTCCGCCACCGGCCAGTTGGCGGCGCGCGAGGCTTCCTGCATGCATTCGATCAGCGCCGCGCCCTCGGTCGGCTGGCGGTGCGCCTTCATGTCGCCGTCGCGATAGGCGTTGATGAAGCGGAATTCGAGCGGATCCATGCCGATCAGCCGCGCCAGCTTATCCATCTGTACCTCCAGCGCGAAGTCACCGATGGTGACGCCGAAGCCGCGCATGGCGGAGGAGGGCGTGCGGTTGGTATAGACGCAGTAGGTGTCGATCCAGACATTGGGGATGGTGTAGGGACCGGGGTAGTGACCCGCGCCCTTCTGCGCGCCATAGGGCGAGTGGCGGGAATAGGCGCCGGCGTCGGTGTAGCCGGTGACCTTGCGGGCAACGATACGGCCGTCCTTCATGACGCCGTCCTTGATGACGATTTTTTCGGCGGCGCGAGGTGACGATATCTGCATCTCCTCTTCGCGGCTGTAGATAAAACAGACTGGTCGTCCTGTTAGCTTGGCGCCGAGGATGGCGATCGGCTCGACGATGACGTCGACCTTGCCGCCAAAGCCGCCGCCGACGGTGCCGCCGACGAAATGCAATTTGCTGCCCGGCATCTGCAGGATGATCGATGTGTTGTCGAGGGTGAAGAACATCGCCTGCGTGTTGGTGTAGCAGGTGAAGCGGTCATTGCCCTCGGGTACCACAAGGCAGCCCGTCGTTTCGGTGGGCGCGTGCTCGATCGGCGAGGACTGGTAGCTCTGCTCCAGCACGTGGTCGGCGCCGGCGAAGCCCGCCTCGACATCGCCGAAGCGGACCTTGCGACACTCGCCGCTGTCATAGAGGTAGTAATTCTGGCCGTGGTACTCATTGACCAGCGGCGCGCCGGGCTTCAGCGCTTCCTCCATGTCGAAGACAGCCGGCAACACCTCATAGTCGACCTTGACCTTGGCAGCGGCCTCTTGTGCGGCGCGCTCGGTCTCGGCCAGAACCGCCACCACGGCCTCGCCCTTCCAGCGCACCTTGCCATCGGCCAGCACGGTCTCGTCCTCAGGTCCGACCTGGATCAGGATGAGGATGGTGTAGACATTGCGCGGCACGTCCGTGGCTGTGAGCACTCTGACGACGCCCGGATGCTTCTCGGCTTCCGACGTGTCGATCGAGCGGATGCGGGCATGGTGATGCGGGCTGCGCACCATCTTCAGATGCAGCATGCCGGGGAAATTGCGGTCGGCGAAAAAGGCGGTCTTGCCGGTGACATGGCCGGGCGAATCCGAACGCGGCCTCGGCTGTCCGATCTCATGCAGGTCGTCCTTGCGGACATCGGCGAAGTAGTTCTTGCGCAGTTCCATTCTTTTGTTCCCTCAGAGCATGATGCCGAAAAGTGTGAAGCGGTTTTCGGACGACATCATGCTCTATCTCTTTGATTTAGAGGCGGATTCAGATTTCAGGTCGAATCGACCTGAAATCATCCGGCTCTAGGCCGCGTTCTGAGAGTTGGACCGCGCGGCGGTCAGCACCGCCTGGATGATCGGCTCGTAGCCGGTGCAGCGGCAGATGTTGCCCGACAGCGCCTCGACCACCTCGTCGCGGCTGGGGTTCGGGGTGTGGTCGAGCAGCACCTTGGCGGCCATGATCATGCCGGGCGTGCAGAAGCCGCATTGCGTGGCGAAGGCCTCGAGAAAGGCGCGCTGCAGCGGGTGCAGCACGCCGCTTTCCGAAAGCCCCGCCGTGGTGGTGATGGCGGCTCCATTGCAGGTCTCGGCCAGCGTCAGGCAGGACAGCCTGAGCTCGCCGTCGATGATGACCGAGCAGGCGCCGCAGGTGCCTTGATGGCAACCGCCTTTCGGCGAGGTGTCGCCGATCTTGTCGCGCAAGGCGTGCAGCAGCGTCGCGCCGCTGTCGACGAATTCGGCCTTCTCCGAGCCGTTGAGCGTGAACTGAACCGGGACCTTCGCCATGTTTTCCTCCCAGCGCGCCTGCCCGAACCATCGGACAGACGCGCGCCCCCGAACGAAATATTATGCGAGCAGCAGCCGGCCGAGATGGACCGGCAGCACTTCGTTGCGGTACCAGGCGCTGGCAATCGGATCGGTTGCCGGCGAGGTGCCGTGGTTGACTGCCGCCAAGGCCGGCGCGATGCCGTCCTTGGTCAGGCTTCGGCCGATCAGGACTTTTTCGGCTGCTTTGGCGCGCATTGGCCGGTCGGCCATGCAGCCCAGTGCAATCCGCGCCGAAGACACGGTGCCATCCGGCGCCAGTTCCAGAACGCTGGCGATGCTGAGCACCGAGACGCCCTTGGGCTTGACCCGCGACACTTTCAGGAAACGGAAACTGTCGGCTTTCGGCAGCGTGAAGCTCACGGAAGTGACGATGGCGCAGCTGCCGTCCCGATTGGCCAGGAAGATCTCTATCGGCGCTTCGCCGTCATCGGTGCCGACAATGGCGTCGAGCGCCAGCAGGGCAACAGCGAAATCGCCATAGGGAGCCGGCGCGAACAGATTGCCGCCGACGGTCGCCATGTTGCGGACTGCCGGGCCACCAACGGCGCGGGCGGCCTTGGCAAGGGCGCCGAGGTCCGCATGGCGGGCGATCGCCGCCATGGTCACCGAAGCGCCGATGCGGACTTTATCACCGGCGACAGCGATGGTGGACAGCGACGGCTCGGTCGACCTGACAAAGCCGGAGACCGAAACATCGCCTTCATTGGCGGCGCGGATCACGAGTGTACCGCCACCGAGATAGCGCGTGCCGGCGGCTTTCAGCGCCGCGTTGGCGTCGTTAACCGTTGCAAAAGTCTGCAGTGCTAGCGCCATGGGTTGGCTCCTGTCAGCTCTGGCCGGCGAAGTGGCTCTTCAGGGCATTGAAGCCGCCCTGGAAGACATTCGCCCCCATGCCCTCGGCCAGCTTGTCGGCTTCTTCTGGCGCGGCGTCGAAGCTGGCGGTCCATTCGGCGTAGGTGCGGTCGCCATCGGTAACGCGCCGCAATTGCAGCGTCGCCTTGTGGTTGGTCAGGGGCTGCGGCGTCTCAAGGATCGAATAGCTGACGTGGAAATCCCGGTCGGAGAAGTCGAGCAGCTTTTCGCGCAGGCGCGCGCCACTGATGAGGTGAAGATTGCGCACGCAACCTATCGTCGAAGCGTCCTTGCCGTCCTCGATATGGCTTTCGACCATGCGCGGATGCCAGCTTGGCAGTCCGTTGAAATCGCGTATGCGCGCCCAGACTTTTTCGACCGGCGCGTCGATGACGCTGGAGATGGTGACTTTCGCCATCTAATGTTCCCTTGCAAATGCGATCCGGTGCAAGGGTAGGGCGGCAGGTCTAGCGACGCTTATCAATGCGTCTTGAGTGCGTATCAAGGAGTCTGAAAAAGGGTGGCGGGGCCGCTGGTTCAGGCGATGGCTCGCGCGGCCTCACGATAGACCGTCGGCGGCACGCCGACATGGTCGCGGAAGAAGCGCGAGAAATTGCCCTGCGTGGTGAAGCCGAGATTGCACGCGACCGAGATCAGCGGCTCCTGCGACCATTGCAGCTGCCGCACCGCTTCCTCCATGCGCAGCGTGTTCCAGTAGACGTTGGGCGTCAGATTGGTCTGTTCCTTGAACAGAGCGAAGAAATGCGGCCGCGACAGTCCGACACTGCGCGCCACCTCGTCGAAGCAAATGCGCTCGCAGACATTGGCTTTCATCAACTGGATCGCCTTGCGGACCCGGAAGTCCTGCATGGTGTTGATGCGGACACGCACCTCCTGCGGCGCCGAGGCGTCGGCGGCATCGAGCACCGAGTCGATGAAACGCTCGATCTCGTAGTTGGCGATGTCGTCGATGCTCTCATTATCGCTGAGATGGTCGAGCAGATTGGCGGCGGCCTGATGCAGCCAAGGTTCGAGCGTGATCGCGGCTTGTGAAAACAGTGGCGCGGACGAGGGCAGGTCGCGGCGGCGCCGCGCCCAATCCGGATCGATGTAGAAGGCGAGAAACAGACCGGGCGTCCTGTTTTGCGACAGAACATGGCTGTGCGGCTGGAAGGAGTTGATGCCGGCGGCGGTGCAGGGGCCAAGCCGTACGGTCTCTCGGCCGATGGTCATCTCCCCGGCCGTGCCTTCCAGCCAGATGATCAGATGCGCCTCGACATGGGCATGGGTGACGAAGTCGCTTGCGACATTGAGGACAGAAACATGTCCGAACCGGCCCCAGTAGAGCCTGATCGCTTCCGTCATGGGTATATCCTCCCGCAGACGACTGGCCTCCCTTCGCCTGCGCCGGGATAGTGCTGCTGAGTTCGGGGCCGCGTCAAGGCGGGAGTCCGCGGCGATCGTGGAGGACGGCTGATGCGGGCGGATTTTCAGACTGAGCGATAGGTTTCCCCTTCTCCCTTGTGGGACCCACAAGGGGAGAAGGGAAGAACGCCCTCTTAAACCGAAGCCGTCAGCGCAAGCCGCCCATCGAGGCTGAACAGGGCGTTTGTCACAGACTGTTTTGTCGTATGACCATGATCTCTGGGCAACCGGTTCCGTTTGTCCGAGAAAACCGGTTTCCACTTTTCGGGGTCATTGTCTTAATCGCTGCGGCGGAAATTGCGGATGCGGTCGAACAGCACCGCCAGCAGGATGGCGCCTCCGATGAACACGCCTTGCCAGAAGGCATTGATGCCGAGGAGGCCAAGACTGTTGCGGATCACTTCGATCAGGGCCGCGCCGACGATGGCGCCGAAGGCGGTGCCGACGCCACCAGCGAGATTGGCGCCGCCGATGACAGTGGCGGCGATCACCTGCAACTCCATGCCGGTGCCGAGATTGGTGGTGACGGCGCCCAGCCAGCCGGTCTGGATGATGCCGGCAATGCCTGCCGACAGCGCCGAGATCATGTAGACGGCAACCTTGATCTTGCGCACCGGCACGCCGGTCAGTGTCGCCGCATGCTCATTGCCGCCAATGGCGAAGATGTGGCGGCCGAACTTGGTCCAGCGCAGGATGAAGCCGGTGATCAGCGCCAGAAGGATCATGTAGAGAACCGGATTGGCGATGCCGAACACCCAGGCGCCGCCGCCCAATGCCAGCAGTTTGGCGTGGTCTGGCCCGAACTGGAAGACGACGGTGTTGTTGGAGGCGACCATCGCCAGGCTGCGGGCGATCGACAGCACACCGAGCGTTACCACGAATGGTGGAAAGCCAAGATAGGCGATCAGGATGCCGTTGAAGGCGCCGATGGCGAGCGCGGTTGCGATAGAGGCCAGAATGCCGACCTCGATCGAGTAGCCGGCATGCATAGTGACGGCCAAAATCATCGACGACAGGCAAAGCACCGAGCCGACCGACAGGTCGATGCCGCCGGTGATGATGACGAAGGTCATGCCGAGCGCGATGATGGCGACGAAGGTGATGTTGCGGGTGATGTTGTAGAGGTTTTTCGACGTGGCGAAGGCGTCGGTGGCAAACGATAGGAACACGCAAGCAAGGATGACGGAGATCACCACCCAGAAAGTCTGACTGGCAAACAACCTTGCCGGCAAGGATTGCTGCTTGTGCTCGATCGGCTGGTCAATTGTCAGTGCCATCATCGACCTTCATTTGCTGTCATAGTGAAAAGCTTGAAATCAAACCTGTTCGATGGCGCCGGTGATCAGCCCGGTGACTTCCTCGGGCGAACTCGACGCAATCGTCTTGTCGGCGACCTTGCGGCCGCGTCGCATGACGATGACGCGGTCGGCGACGGTGAAGACATCGGGCATGCGGTGACTGATCAGCACCACGGCGATGCCCTGGTCGCGCAAATGGCGGATCAGGTTCAGCACCTCGGCGACCTGGCGGACCGAGATTGCGGCCGTCGGTTCGTCCATCAGCACGATCTTGGCCTGCGACAGCATGGTGCGGGCAATCGCCACCGCCTGGCGCTGGCCACCCGACATCTGCTTGACGAGGTCGCGCGGACGGGTCTCGGACTTCAATTCGGCGAAGAGCTGGCCTGCGCGTTTGTACATGGTCGCATAATCGAGGATGCGGAGCGGTCCTAGGCCGCGGCGCAATTCGCGGCCGAGATAGACATTCGCCGCCGCGGTCAGATTGTTGCAGAGTGCCAGATCCTGGTGGACAATCTCGATGCCGTGCTGGCGGGCTTCCGCCGGCTTGTGCAGGATCAACTCCTTGCCGTCCATTCGCATGGTGCCATGGCTCGGGCGGAAATTGCCGGCGATCATCTTGACCAGTGTCGACTTGCCGGCGCCGTTGTCGCCCATCAAGCCGACCACCTGTCCGGGCTCGATCGACAACGAAACGTCGTTGACTGCCTGGATGGCGCCGAAATGCCTTGAGATGTTGGTGAGTTCGAGAACCGCCACCAGCCTTAACCTCCCCGTGCCTTGCCTGCTTTTCCGGTGGACCGGGCGCAGCTTTCGCCACGCTTTTCCAGCTCCTCCCGGAAACAGCGCTGACCTGCATCTACGCGAATGCCTGCGCAGGCGTCAATTGTCAGACGAATAAGAATTGGCGATAGTCAGGGAAATGCGGCCGGGGGCTGTTGCGGGACGGGGTTGAATCTTTCGAAAAATCAGTTTTGTAGGACAAATGGCATTGACGTTGGCCGCGAGCCGAGATTAGCTGAGCATCGGAGGAACTAAATCAATATACCGATCCCATGCCGGTCTGCCGCGCGGGATCATCAGAGGATTGTCGGTCGTTGCCAGTCAGTTTTCGATCTGGCGGACCGAAATGAAAATACTTATCGGCCTGGCGTATGACATGAGCGCTCGCACAACGACCCTCTGTCATCACGCATTCGGTCGATCTGTGTGGCGGGCACGCCGTGTCCGTCTGTTTCCAAGGGAGGACTGACATGAGGAAAACACTTTTGCTCGCCGCCGTCGCCGCCATGGCGCTTGGCGCCGGGCCGGCTTTGGCCAAGAAACAGCTCGTCATTGTCGTGAAAGGTCTCGACAATCCGTTCTTCGAAGCCATTCACCAGGGCTGCGAGAAATGGAACAAGGAAAACGCCAGCTCGGAATATGAGTGCTTCTACACCGGTCCGGCGTCGACTTCCGATGAAGCCGGCGAGGCGCAGATCGTCCAGGACATGCTGAGCAAGGCCGACACGGTGGCGATGGCAATTTCGCCGTCCAACGCGCCACTGATCGCGCAGACGATCAAGACCGCCAACCCGACGATCCCGATCATGACCGTCGATGCGGATCTCAGCAAGGAAGATGCAGCACTTCGCAAGACCTATCTCGGCACCGACAACTATCTGATGGGCAAGAAGATCGGCGAGTACATCAAGAAGGGCAAGCCGAATGGCGGCACGATCTGCACCATTGAAGGCAACCCGGCTGCCGACAACATCCTGCGTCGTGCGCAGGGCATGCGTGATGCGCTTTCGGGCAAGGACGGCCTCGCCGCACTTGCCGGTGAAGGTGGCTGGACCGAAGTTGCAGGCTGCCCGGTGTTCACCAATGACGACGGCGCCAAGGGCGTACAGGCGATGACCGACATCCTCGCCGCCAACCCCAAGCTCGACGCCTTCGGCATCATGGGCGGCTGGCCGCTGTTCGGCGCGCCGCAGCCCTATCGCGATCTGTTCGGACCGCTCAAGGACCGGATAGCCAGCAACGACTTCGTCATCGGTGCCGCCGACACGATCGGCGACGAGGTGGCGATCGCCCGTGACGGCCTCGTGACCGCACTGGTCGGTCAGCGGCCGTTCGAAATGGGCTACAAGGCGCCGTCGGTGATGATCGACCTCATCGAAGGCAAGGCCGTCGCCGATCCGGTGTTCACCGGCCTCGACGAATGCACCAAGGATACTGTCGACACCTGCATCCAGAAGTAGGTTTTCGATTCGGGGCGCTCGGCAACGGGCGCCCCGTCACTTCCTGAATTGGACGCAATGGTTGGGGCGACAGGCGCCGGCTTTGGCGCGTCCATAGTTTGGATTTTTCGGCAAGATCGGCGCACCGTGCAGGTTCGGGCCAGTCCGGACGTCAGACAGCCGACGCATTGGAACGTGGATGCCGGACGAGAAGTCAAAAGAGCGAGCCGATCGGACCAAGGCACAAGCCAGCCGCCGTACGGCCGTCATGCGAACGGGTGGTGCGGCGCACTTCGCAGGGGCGAGCGTGCATGTCTCGCTGGCCGGCGAGATTGGCTTGCGGATCGTGCGCGGCGACTATCCGCCCGGCACTATCCTGCCCAATGAGGCCAAATGGGCCGAGATCTTCAATGTCAGCCGTTCGGCGGTGCGCGAAGCCATCAAGATGCTGATGGCGAAAAGCCTGTTGGCATCGCGCCCCAAGATCGGCAGTTGGGTCGAGCCGAAGGAGCGCTGGAACCTGCTCGACCGTGACGTGCTGGCCTGGTACGCGACCGCGCCTGACCGCGAGGCTTTTCTGCGCACCGTACAGGAGTTCCGCCACATCATCGAGCCCGAGGCGTCGGCCTTTGCCGCCGTGCGGCGCAGCGACCAGCAGATGGAGGAGATCAGCCAGGCCTGCCGCGACATGAACGAGGCCCTGAGCCTGCAGGACCGTATCCGCGCCGACACGCGCTTTCATCTCGCTATCCTGCGCGCCTCCGGCAACGACCTTTTGGTGCCGCTCGGCGTTCTGATCGAGTCGGCGCTCGACCATCTCTTCGCGTTCACAACGCAGCAGGTCGGTGATCAGCGGCAGGCACAGAAACTGCATGAGGCGATCGAGAAGAACATCCGCCTGCGACGTCCGGTAGCCGCGCGCAGTGCCGTGCACAAGCTGCTTGAAAACACCGACGATGGGATCGGGCGGTCAAGGCGCTGACAGGCGCCTTTGGACGGCTCAGATCGTCTGCTTCTTGCTGTCCTTGGTCGGCATCAGGTCGACGCCGTTGATCTTGCCGATATGCGTCGCCAGCATCGGCACGAATTGCTCGGCCGGGCCGGTGGCATGGGCGCCGGCGAAGGAGTTCTTGGTGGCGTTGCCGAGCGGATTGGCGATGCCGGACGCCCCCGCCATCGATTCCAGATAGGTCAGGTCCTTGAGGGCGTTGGCGATCGAGAATTTGTGGGCGTCGCGGTCGCCCTCCAGCGTCCAGCGCATGAAGGTCTGGTAGAAGCCGCAATCCATACGGCCATTGCGAATGACGCTGTCGAAGCGCGGCGGCGAGATGCCGACCTTTTCAGCCAGCGCCAATGCCTCGGAATAGATCGCGGCGTAGCCGAGCGAGATGAAATTATTGAGCAGTTTCATGCGGTGGCCGTCGCCGGTGTCGCCGATATGGACGATGCGGCCAGCCCAGGTTTCGATCACCGGTTTCACCCTGGCAAAGAGGGCGTCCGGCGCGCCGACCATGGCGTCGAGCGTGCCTTCCCAGGCTTCCTTCGGCGTGCGGCTCAGCGGCGCGTCGACAAAATCGATGCCGAGCGCCTTCAGTTCCGCTGCCAGTGCCACCGTCGAGACAGGATCTGAGGTCGAGCAATCGATCACGACCGAGTCTTTCTTCAAACCCTCCTTGAGGCCGCCGGGGCCGCGAATGATGGCTTCGACCTCGCGTGAGCCGGTGACGCAGATGAAGACGATTGTCGATGCCGCCGCCACATCGCGCGGGGTCGATGCTTCCTTCGCACCTCGACCGATCAGGTCTTCCGCCGGCTTGCGGTTCTTGCGGCCGAGAAAGGTCAGGGCGTAGCCCTTGTCGACGATGTTCCTGGCGATCCCGTGTCCCATCAGGCCAAGGCCGATGAAGCCGATCTTTTCGCTCGCGGCGGTCGTATTCATGTCTTCAAGTCCTGTTGCAATGATTGATGATCGGCGCTGCCGTTTTGCAGGCGAGGGCGGTTGCGGATCGCGATATTGTCTGACAATACACATAAATCCCAGAGGATGTGGAGAGCAAAATGGCGAAGCGGATCATGTTCACAGGCGGCAGCGGCAAGGCCGGACGCCATGTCGTGCAGTATCTGGTGGAGCAGGGCTGTCAGGTGCTCAACATCGACACCAAGCCGCTCGACAATCCCAAGGTGCGCACGCTGATCACCGACATCACCGACAGCGGGCAGGTGTTCAACGCGCTGTCGAGCTACATGGGCCTGCATGAATTCGACCCATCGCTGCGCCCCCAGCCGGTCGATGCCGTGGTCCATTTCGCCGCGATTCCGCGCATCATGATCACCACCGACAATGAGGTGTTCCGTATCAATGCGCTCGGCACCTACAATGTCATCGAGGCGGCGGTAAAGCTCGGCATCCCCAAGGTGGTGATCGCCTCCAGCGAGACGACCTATGGCCTGGTTTTCGCCAACGAGCCGCGCGATCCCAAATATTTCCCGCTCGACGAGGAGTATGACGTCGATCCGATGGACAGCTATGCGCTGTCCAAGGTCGTCAACGAGAAGACGGCACGCGCGTTCGCACAGCGCAACGGCACCGATATCTACGCCTTGCGCATTGGCAACGTCATCGAACCGCATGAATATTCGCTGTTTCCGAAATGGTTCGCCGATCCCGGTTTCCGCAAGCGCATCGCCTGGAGCTATGTCGATGCGCGCGACCTCGGCCAGATAACGCTGCGCGCCATCGAGAAGGACGGCCTCGGCTACCAGGTGTTCAACGCCGCCAACGACGACACCTCGTCCGATCTGCCGACCGCCGAACTCTTGAAGCGTTTCTACCCCGGCGTGCCGGTCAAAACCGAACTCGGCGAATATGAAACGCTGCTCTCCAACCGCAAGGCGCGCGAGGTGCTGGGTTTCCGCCCGGAGCATAGCTGGCGCAAATACGTCACGACGGCCTGATTCACGAGAGCAACTGGGCTGATCTGTGCACAGCGCCCGGCTTTGCGGCCCAAGCCGCTTGCCGCGCTTGACAGCACCCTCAATCCGGACTTTCTGGAATCCATGCGGGACGCGAAGCCGAACAAGGAAAAATCGCCAGCGAAAGCGGCTTCCACCGAGCGTTCCGCCGGCGTTCGCCGACCCGACGCGGCGCGCATTCCAGGCTCGAGCGTTCATGCCTCGCTGGCCAGCGAGATCGGCCTCAGGATCGTGCGTGGCGACTATCCGCCCGGCACGATTCTGCCGAATGAAGCGAAATGGTCAGAGACCTTCAGCGTCAGCCGCTCGGCGGTGCGTGAAGCGATCAAGATGCTGATGGCCAAGGGCCTGCTGGCTTCACGCCCCAAGATCGGCAGCTGGGTCGAGCCGAAGGAACGCTGGAACCTGCTCGATCGCGATGTGCTGGCCTGGTACGCGACATCGCCGGATCGCGAAGTGTTCCTGAAGACCGTGCAGGAGTTCCGCCACATCATCGAGCCGGAAGCGACCGCCTTTGCCGCGATGCGGCGGACCGACGAACAGATGGCCGAGATCAGCCAGGCATGCCGGGAGATGGGCGAGGCGGCCAGTCTGCAGGATCGCACCCGCGCCGACACCCGCTTTCACCTCGCCATCCTGCGTGCCTCGGGCAACGACCTTCTGGTGCCGCTCGGCGTGCTGATCGAATCCGCCTTCGATCATCTCTTTGCCTATACGACGCGGGAGATCGACGATCTCAATCATGCGCAGAAGCTGCATGAGGCAATCGAGAAGAACATTCGGCTGCAGCGCCCGGATGCGGCGCGCAACGCGGTGCGCAAGTTGTTGGCCAACACCGACGGTGTCATCCGCGCCCGATAGGGCCTATCGGGCGCTGCTAATCGTCTTTCTCACGCCCGAAGGCGGCGCGCAGTTCGTCCTTGGCGTCCTCAAGTACTTGTCTGCGCTCGGCGGGCAGGTTCTTGCCGGCGCGGTTGATGTAGAAGTTCAGCATCGACATGGCTGACTGGAAAGGTCCGGCCTTGCGCCGGTGGCTGTGTTCGGCGGATCGCTTGAGCGAGGCAGCGATCTTCTTGGCGTCGTCGGATTCGAAGACATGGTCCTCGAGATCCAGCGCGTCGCTGTGCTCGGTCACGTCGGCCGACCATTTTTTCTTCGCGGTCACGGCAGGGCTCCTTATGCAGGGGGCTGGCCGGGAAACTCCGCACATTGGCATCGGTTCCCACTTCGCCTGGCTCTGGAGCCACGGATTTGCCTGCTGTGGCGCTGCTGCGGCTTGAGGATGGGCCGATACTGGGCGCGAGACGGCAGCCGAACTGAGAGCGCCGACAGGAAACGCATTGGCCCGAACCGACAGCATTCAGCCGCGCACCGGCATCGACAGCTCCTATGCCTGGATGCGGCTCGCCATCTCGATGCTGCTGGCGACGATCGGTGCCGTCGGTATGTGGGCGGTTGTCGTGGTGCTGCCCGCCGTGCAGGCCGAGTTCGGCGTCGACCGCGCCGCGGCGTCCATGCCCTACACCGCGACCATGGTCGGCTTTGCCGCCGGCAACGTGCTGATCGGCCGCGCCATCGACCGTATGGGCTACTGGGTCCCGGCGCTGCTCTCTTCGATTGCGCTCTCCGCCGGCCTCCTGCTCGCGGCGCTGTCGACCTCGATCCTGCAGTTCACCCTTGCCCAAGGGCTGCTGATCGGCGTCGGTACATCGGTGATCTTCGGGCCGCTGATCGCCGATATCTCGCACTGGTTCAACCGCCGGCGCGGTGTCGCGGTGACCGCGGCGGCCGCCGGCAACTACCTTGCCGGGGCGTTCTGGCCGACCATCATGCCGACACTCATGAAGGCGGAGGGCTGGCGTTTCACCTATGCGGCCATCGGCATCTTCTGCCTGGTGACCATGGTGCCGCTGGTGCTGATGCTGCGGCGCGGTGCCCCGGCGGCGGCAGCCGCAGGTTCGCCCGGGAGCCGGCCGGTGCAGCCGATCTCGCTGTCGCCGGCGGCGTTGCAGGTGCTGCTGGTTGTCGCCGGCCTCGGCTGCTGCGTGGCGATGTCGATGCCGCAGGTGCATATCGTCGCCTATTGCATGGATCTCGGCTACGGCGTGGCACACGGCGCCGACATGCTGTCGATCATGATGGCAGGCGGTGTCGTCAGCCGGTTGGCATCCGGCTTTGTTGCCGATCGCATCGGCGGCATGAAAACGCTGATGATCGGTTCTGCGCTGCAATGTCTGTCGCTGCTGTTCTACATCCCGTTCGACGGGCTTGCCTCGCTCTATGTGGTGTCGCTGGTATTCGGCCTGTCGCAAGGCGGCATCGTGCCTTGCTACGCCATCATCGTGCGCGACTACATGCCCGCCAAGGAGGCCGGGCAGCGCATAGGCATCGTCATGATGGCGACGATCTTCGGCATGGCGATCGGTGGCTGGATGTCGGGCTGGATCTACGACCTCACCGGTTCCTATGCCGCGGCGTTCCTCAACGGCATCGCCTGGAATTTGCTGAACATATTGGCGATCGGACTGTTGTTCTGGAAAGCACGGCGCAGCGCCGCCGCGATGGCTTGAAGGCTGGCAGGATTGTTGCCGTTGCTTGACAAGGACAACAGGCTGCGCGACGCCAGAAGGCGAGTGGGTGCGGCAAAGCGGGCCGGCGGGATGGTGACAGCAAAAACGATCGTATCGCGACCGCGCACTGCCAGGTGCATTCCCGAGCGAGCGCGTCCGTGATCAAGCCGCGCTCGCGCCGTGGTGGCGGCCGCCCGACCATATCGGATGTCGCGCGCAAGGCCGGGGTCGGCGCCATCACCGTGTCGCGCGCCCTGCGCGAGCCGGAGCGTGTCTCGGAAGAGCTGCGCCGCCAGATCCAGGCCGCCGTCGACGAACTCGGCTATGTGCCGGACCCGAATGCGCGGGCGCTGGCCTCGGCGCGCGCCGAGGTGTTCGGCGTCCTGGTGCCGTCGCTTACCAACAACGTCTTTGCCGAGGTGGTGCGCGGCATCTATGACAGCCTGTCGGCCAGCCCTTTCCGCATTCAACTCGGCAACACCCATTATTCCGGCCTCGAGGAAGAGCGGCTGCTGCAGCTGTTCGGTTCGCAGCGGCCGGCAGCGCTGATCGTCGCCGGCATCGACCAGACACCGGCCTCGCGAAAGCTGCTGGAGAGCGCCGGCTGCCCGGTGGTGCAGGTCATGGAAACCGGGCCAGATCCAGTCGACATGATGGTCGGCTTCTCGCATCTGGAAGGCGGCAGGACGGCCACCGAACATCTGATCGAGGCCGGTTACCGCCGCATCGGCTTCATCGGAGCGCGCATGGATCCGCGCTCGCAGCGGCGTCTTGCCGGCTACCGCGCGGCGATGGAGGCGGCCGGGCTATTCGACCCGCGCCTCGTCACCACCACGCCGGTTCCGTCCAGCGTATCGCTCGGCCGCGAGATGTTCCGCGACGCGCTGGCCAAGGTGCCGACACTCGACGCTGTCTTCTGCAACAATGACGACATCGCGCTCGGCGTGTTGTTCGAGTGTCATCGCACCTCGATCTTGGTGCCGAAGACGATCGGTATCGTCGGTTTCAACGACCTCGACATGATGCAGGTGGCGTTTCCGTCGATCACCAGCATCCGCACCCATCGCTACGAGATCGGCCGGCGTGCGGTCGCCATGGCGCTGGCGACGATCGCCGGCAACAGGCCAGAGCAACGGATCGTCGATCTCGGTTTCGAGCTCAAGCGCCGCGAAAGCACCGCCCGTTGAAACACACAAAGGCGACTGTGCGAATGCCGGTTTACAGGACAATTTGGTAGCGCTACCATTTTCCGCTGAGCAGATGGGCGCGCAGTGGGTTGCGGCTGTTTATTATACATAAGCGACAACTAATTCTTGTTTATTATGGATAATATGATAGTTTCCGCCCGGCTGGCGGTGACAAGGGGAGGAACTGGGTCGGCCGTCACCGGCGACTAAAACGCGTATGCCAAGGCAAGGAGGTGCCGGCCCGATCGCGTCAATAATTTCGCATAGCGAAAACCACAATCAGAACTGCAACTGGGAGGAATATCGATGATCAAGTCACTTGTTGGTGGCATCGTTGCCGCCACTGCATTCGTCATGCTGAGCTCGTCGGCGATTGCCGCGGGCCCTGAAATCGTCAAGGGCCCGGCAGCGGAGCCGGATTGCTTCGCGCCCTGGGCCGCGGATACGCAGTTTTTCAAGTTTCCCAAAAAGGACGGCCCATACCGGATCGCGCTCGCCAATGGCTACATCGCCAACACCTGGCGCATCCAGATGATCCAGACCGCCAAGGCTTACGCAGCGCAAAAGGACGTCGCCGCCAAGTTGAAGGAATTCAAGGTGGTGTCGACCGGCGAGGATGTGCCGGCGCAGATTTCGGCGATCAACAACTTCATCGATTCCGGCTATGACGCCATTGTCGTCAACGCGCAGAACCCGACCGCTTTCGCGCCGGTCATCAAGCGCGCCAAGGAGGCCGGTGTCGTGCTGGTTGCTTTCGACAACATTCTCGACACCAAGGACGCCATCAACGTCAATGTCGATCAGAAGGGCCTCGGCGAACTTTGGGGCAAATGGCTGGTCGACCATATACCCGATGGCGGCAAGATACTTGAGGTGCGCGGTGTTGCTGGCACGTCGGTCGATACCGACCGCCACAATGGCATCCATGAGGTCTTCGATGCTTCGGGCAAGAAATGGGACGTCACCGAAGTCGCCGGCAAGTGGGATGATCCGACAGCGCAGAAGGTCACGGCTGACGCGATCGCCACCAATGGTCCGTTCGTCGGCATTACCGGCCAGGGGGGTGACACCGGCATCGTACAGGCGATGATCGACGCCAAGCATCCGTTTGTACCGTTCGGTGGCGAAACCGAAAACGGCTTCCGCAAATTCTGCGCGGCTCATGCCGCCGACGGACTGAAATGCTCGTCGGCCGGCACTGGCCCGGCGCAGGTGGCGGTCGCCATCAAGACGGCGATTGCCGCGCTTGAAGGCAATGTCGTGCCGCAATCGGTCAAACTGCCATTGGCGATCGTCGAGGATCCGAACTTCAAGGCCGGGCAGGACTTCTTCCCCGACCAGTCCGACAATTTCTTCGTCGGCAATTCCTTCCCGACCTGCGGCATCAATTTCACGGCGCAGGAAATCATGGGTCAGACCAAGGCTGACCAATAGGCTGCACAGCCGGCGCCGGGGAACCCCCCGCGGCGGGCCCACGATAGTGGGGGGGGGGAAGTGGCGGGGGGGGGGCGCTGGGCGGGGGGGGTGCGCTCGTGCGGGTGGGAGGGATATACAAGCGGGATGGTG
>NZ_JAMYSC010000017.1:0-129209 GCF_040321755.1 Mesorhizobium sp. M0276
CGCGCTGAAGCCGGGCATGGACATCGTCATCGCTTATGACGTGAACAATGGCGAGAATGTCGTCACCGATATGCAGTTACCGGACAGCGACACGAACTAGGGAATTGGTGCCCTAAAGCCACTCCAGGCTCTTGCCTTCGAGCTTGAGCAAACGATCGTGCCGTATTTCCAGGTTCGCCGCCTCGTCCTCTGCCACATCGAGCACGAAGCGAAACAAGGCGCGCATGACGCCGCCATGGGTAACGCAGATCGTCTGGCGTTCGATCGCGTCGAAATATGGCCTCACGCGTTCGAGCAGCATCTGGTAACTCTCCGCGCCGTCGCCGGGTGGCCGAAAGTTCCATTTGTCCAGAGCGCGCGTCCTGCCCGCTCCGGGATATCGCGCCTCGAGCTCGGGGAAGGTAAATCCCTGCCAATCACCGAAATTGACTTCGACGAGGCGTGGATCCGTTCGATAGGCGCCTGGATCAAGCTCCATCGCGACGCGGATGCGCTGCATCGTTTCGCGCGTCCGTTTCATGGGGCTGGCGACGAAATCGAAATCTTCGGGATTTTGGACCAGTTCGGCTAGCCGACGACCGTTTCGGGTCGCCTGCTCGCGGCCAAGAGCATTGAGATCGGTGTCGGCCTGCCCCTGAAGCCGGAATTCGGCGTTCCACGCGGTTTGGCCGTGGCGCACGATATAAACCAGCGGGTACATCAAGTCTTCCGGTGCGGGATCGGGACGGATGACGGTTGGTGGGTTAGTCCTTGACCGTCGAGATATCAGGCGCATCGACCGCCTTCATGCCGACGACGTGGTAGCCCGAATCGACGTGATGCACTTCACCGGTGACGCCGCGTGACAGATCGGACAGGAAATAAACGCCGGAATCGCCGACTTCCTCCTGCGTCACCGTTTGCTTCAGCGGCGAATTATACTCGTTCCACTTCAGAATGTAGCGGAAATCGCCGATGCCGGAAGCGGCAAGCGTCTTGATCGGGCCAGCCGAGATGGCGTTGACGCGGATCTTCTTTGCGCCGAGGTCGACGGCCAGGTAGCGCACGCTGGCCTCGAGCGCCGCCTTGGCGACACCCATGACGTTGTAATGCGGCATCACTTTTTCGGCGCCGTAGTAGGTCAGGGTCAGCAGCGAGCCGCCATTGGTCATCAGCGCCTCGGCGCGCTTGGCAATGGTGGTGAAGGAATAGACCGAAATGTCCATGGTGCGCAGGAAATTATCGCGAGTCGTTTCGACATAACGGCCGGTCAGTTCGTCCTTGTCGGAGAAGGCAATGGCGTGGACGAGGAAATCAAGCTTGCCCCAGTGTCTGGCGACATTGGCGAAAACCTCGTCCAGGCTCGCCGGATCGGTGACGTCGCAATGGCCGGCGACAAAGGCACCCAGTTCCGCCGCCAGCGGCTCGACACGCTTCTTGAATGCCTCGCCCTGATAGGTCAGCGCGATCTCGGCGCCGTGATCGACACAGGCCTTGGCGATGCCATAGGCGATCGACCTGTTGTTGGCGACGCCAAGAATAAGGCCGCGCTTGCCGGCCATTAGGCCCTGTCCACCCGCCATGTGAGCGCTCTCCGCAAGATTTCTGCTTTGTGGAGTGCCCTATCGCACAGGCACAGAGCCCCTTCAAGCGCTCAAACTGGACAGTTCGGGGGACAAGAGCCGCCGATCAGCCTTTTTGACTGCGCAACAGCGCTTCGAGTGCGCTATCGCCGCCCTCCGGCAGCATGATCCGGACATGGGCGTAGAGATCGCCGTGGCCGCCGGCCTTTTCCGGCAGGCCCCTGCCCTTCAGCCGCAGGACCTTGTCGGAGCTCGACCAGGCGGGGATGTTGACCGCGAGCCGGCCGGTCGGCGTATCGACGGGAACCTTGGCGCCGAGCACGGCATCCGCCAGCGTCACCGGCAGATCGGCGTGCAGGTCGCGGCCCTCGATGCGGTAGCGCGGATGCCGGCGAAGATGGATCTTGACCAGCGCGTCGCCCGGCAGGCCTGGCCCTTGCTCGCCCTGCCCCTTCAGCCGGATGGTCTGGCCGTCCTCGACATAGGCCGGCAATTTGACGGCCACCTTGCGGCCGTCGGGGAACATCGCCGTCACTTTTTCGGCGGTCGCCGCCTCCTCGATGGTAACGTCGAGCGTCACGTTCAGATCGGCAGCGGTCGCGGGCTGGCGGCGATCTCCCATCCCGGCGCCACGCACGCCAGAAAAAGCATCGCCGAAAATCTGGCTGAAGATGTCGCTGTTGCCGTCGAACGGATCGCCGCCCGGGCGGCCGGAGCGGAATTCGAATCGCGAACCGCCAGGCCCTTGCTGCCGGCGAAATCCGCCGAAGGGATCGCCACCACCGGCAGCGCCCTCGAAGCCCTGGAATCGCGGCTTGCCGTCGGCGTCGATCTCGCCGCGATCGAAAGCGACACGATTCTTCTCGTCGCCGACGATCTCGTAGGCCTGGTTGGCCGCGGCAAATCGGTCCTTTGCCTTGGGATCATTCGGATTCTGATCCGGATGATACTTCTTGGCGAGTTTCCGATACGCCGATTTTATGTCCTTGGCCGATGCGTTCTTGGCAACGCCCAGCACCTCATAGGGGTCGCGCATGCTTACTGCCCTGGAGAAGAGTTGAGTCTCTGGTTGCTCCCTATATGCGCTCGCATAGGAAGAAATTCCAGTGCTCGAACAGCATATCAAAAACGGAAGATCATAGCTTGATCCGAAAGTCGGCGGTTGAAGATTGGCGAGGGATTTTTTTGTCGATCCGGAAGGAACCGATCGCAGCCGATATCGCGATATCGGTAAGGTTGGCGACGCGCCGGGCGGCGAGAAGGACTCGCCGAGCCGATCCAATCGACTTTCAGAGCACGCTCAGAGCGCCCTGAAGTCCTGCATGCGCCAGCCGCCGGCGCCGGCCAGGCACAGTTCGCCTTCGAACATGGCGACGCCATCAAAGCTTTCGCGTGAGACCTTGAAACGGCGGCATGTCTGGCCCTTGTCCTTCAATTCCGCCAGTCCGGTGATGGAACCGCGTGACCCGGTGCCGGCATTGGCCCACGGCACTGCCTGTCCGCCGAGCTGTTCGATGTCGGCCGAGGACACCGCGTTGCCGATCGTCGTCTGGTCGGGATCGCGATCCAAATTGGCAGGCACGGCCGAGACAGATGTGCTGTTGGTCAGGATGGAGCGGTCGACTTCGGCCTTTTCCAGGCTGAAGCCACCGGCGCCGCAGGCGGCAAGCGGCAACGCGACTGCCACGATCGCGACTTTCGTGCTGGCCGAAGCGATAACGCCCCATTGCCTGCTGTCAAAAGCTCGCGCAATACGCGACAATCGGCAACCTCCCCCTGGCTTCGTGATAATTTGGGCTACGTGACAAATTGAGAAAAACTATGAGTGACACGGAGTTAACAAGCGGTGACTTTACCGAGGCTGCGGAGCCCTTTCGCCTCTTTGCCGCATGGCTTGAGGACGCCACGAAGAGCGAAATGAACGATCCCAACGGCGTGGCGCTGGCGACCGTCGATGCCGACGGCATGCCGAATGTGCGCATGGTTCTGCTCAAGGGGTTCGATGAGAGCGGGTTTGTCTTCTATACGAATTTCGAGAGCGCCAAGGGCCAGGAAATTCTTGGCAGCATGAAGGCGGCGATGTGCTTCCATTGGAAATCGCTGCGCCGGCAGGTGCGTATTCGCGGACCGGTGGAGATCGTCAGCGACGCCGAGGCCGACGCCTATTACGCAACGCGGCCGCGCGGCAGCCGCATCGGCGCCTGGGCCTCGAAACAGTCGCGACCGCTGGAAAGCCGTTTCGCCCTGGAGAAGGCGGTGGCCGAATACACGGCGCGCCACGCAATCGGCGAGATCCCTAGGCCAAAGCACTGGTCGGGCTTTCGCATTGTCCCTCAGACGATCGAATTCTGGCACGACAGGCCATTCCGGCTACACGACCGTGTTGTCTTCAGCCGTGACGCGAAAGGCGGCTGGGGCAAGACGAGGCTTTACCCCTGAAAGAGCGGCTCAGGCCTTCTTCCTGGTCATGAATGCCGTCAGCGCGGCGCGCGCCTCATCCGATTTCAGCCGCTCGCGAAAATGCTCGCTTTCCTCGCCGATGCGGGCGACGAGATCGTCGCGCGAGCCGCGCATCAGGTCGCGCGCGATCTTCAGCGCCTGCGGTGGCTTGGCCGCGATCTGGCCGGCCGCCGCCAGCACCGCGGCTTCAAGTGCTGCTTCCTCGACCACCTCGTAGATCAAGCCGGCGACCTTCGCCCGTTCGGCCGAAAGGGCCTCGCCGAGGCCGAGTAGCGCAAACGCGCCTTGCTGTCCCAGGATTCGCGGCACCAAAAGGCTGGATCCCGCCTCGGGCACCAGACCAAGGTCAACGAAAGGCGTCCTGAACACGGTGCGCGGTGTGGCGAAAGTCAGATCGCAATGCAGGTTGAGCGTCGTGCCGATGCCGACCGCGATGCCGTCGACGCCGGAGACGATGGGCTTCTCGACCCTGGCCAGCGCCATCAGGAAGTCCCAGACCTCGGTGCCGCCATCGCCGCCGGTGGCGACGACCATGAAATCGGCGAGATCGTTGCCGGAGGAGAAGGCGCCGGGCACGCCCAGGAACACATGGACGCGGACCGCAGGATCGGCGTCGCCTTTGGCCAGGGTTTTTGACATTTTCGCATACATGGCGCGCGTCAGCGCGTTCTTCTTGTCCGGCCGGTTCATGCGGATGATCTGGATGGCGCCCTGGCGCTCGACGAGGATGTGGTCTGTCACGGTCTATTCCTTGTGAACGTCAGGCAGAAACGAGCGTCTTGCCGGCGGCGGCAAGGCTCTCGGCGCCTTCGACAACGCGATCCTTCAAGGCACCGACCTCGCCGATCAGGTTTTCGGCGAAGAAGCGGCAAAGTGCGATGCGGCTCTGATCGGCAAGAGCGCCCTGCGCCAGATAGGCGCCGCCAGCGGCAAGCGAGATCAGCCTGAGATAGGGCGTAGCTCCTGCCAGCGCCTCGTCCGGTCGGCCATCGGCCGCCAGTTTTTGCAGAAAGTGCGTCGCTTGCGTCAGATCGGCAAGTGCTGCGTCGAGAGCATCGGCGGTGCGGCCAAAACCCTGCAGGTTCGAGGTTCGCACCGCTCCTGCCACCGCAGCCAGTTCGGCGATGAAGCCATGCACATGGTCGCCACCGCCGAGCGGCAGCTTGCGCATCACCAGATCGATCGCCTGGATGCCGTTGGTGCCCTCATAGATCGGTGCGATGCGAGCATCGCGGTAGAGGGCGGCCGCGCCCGTTTCCTCGATGAAGCCCATGCCGCCATGCACCTGGACGCCGAGCGAGGCAACTTCGACACCAACGTCGGTCGAGAAAGCCTTGGCCAGCGGCGTCAGCAGGTTGGCGCGGTCGCGCCAATGCGCCGCCTCGTCGCCGTCCGAGATGCGTGCCAGGTCGATGGCGTAGGCACAGGAATAGCTGATCGCCCGTGCGACCTGCGTCAGCGCCTTCATGGTCAAGAGATTGCGCTGCACGTCGGGGTGATGGACAATCGGCGCCATGCCGGCACCGACGTAGCTTGCTGCCTTGCCCTGGCGGCGGTCGTTGGCATAGGCAACCGCCTTCTGCGTTGCGGCCTCGGCGACCGCGACGCCCTGCATGCCGACGCACAGCCGCGCATTGTTCATCATCGTGAACATGCAGGCGAGGCCCTTGTTCTCCTCGCCGATCAGCCATCCGATCGCGCCCGGCTTCGCGCCCTGGAAGCCGTCACCATAGATCATTGTGCAGGTCGGCGAGGCATGGATGCCGAGCTTGTGCTCGAGGCCGGAACAGAAGACGTCGTTGCGGGCACCAAGCGAGCCATCGTCGCCGACTAGGAATTTCGGCACCAGGAACAGCGAGATGCCGCGCGTGCCGGCCGGCGCATCGGGCAGCCGCGCCAGCACCAGGTGGATGATGTTGTCGGTGAAATCGTGCTCGCCATAGGTGATGAAGATTTTTTGGCCGAAGATTCGGTAGCTGCCGTCACCGGCCGGCTCGGCGCGGGCGCGCAAGGCGGCGAGGTCCGAGCCGGCCTGCGGCTCGGTCAGGTTCATCGTGCCCATCCATTCGCCCGACACGAGCTTTGCGAGGTATTTTGCCTTGAGGTCTTCGGAGGCGTGTCTGTCGAGCGCTTCGACCGCACCCATGGTCAGCGTCGGGCCGATGCCAAAGGCCATGGCGGCCGAGTTCCACATTTCGAGCGCGGCGACGCCAAGCATTGTCGGCAGAGCCTGGCCGCCATAGGCTTCAGGCCCGGACAGCGCATTCCAGCCGCCATCGATCCAGCGGCGATAGAGTTCCTTCCAGCCAGGCGGCGTGGTGACGGCGGCGTCCTTCAGCACGGCACCTTGTTCGTCGCCGATCTTGTAGAGCGGTGCCACCTCCTCGGTGGCGAAGCGGCCAGCCTCGGCAAGGACGGCATCGACCAGATCCTCGCCGAGATCGCCGAAGGTGCCGGCCTCAAGGGCGGATTTCATGCCTGCCACGTGCTTCAGGGTGAACGCGATATCCTCGACCGGTGCCCGATACATGCCGCTCGATCCTCCTGATGCATCAGCCACGCCGACCCTAAAGCCAGCGCCGCTGCAAAACCATCCGCCTTTGGGCGGGCTCCCTTCTTCTTTTTACGTAAACGTCAAATTTTGTCACGCGGATTTTGCAGTCACGGCAATGCGTATTAAATTCATTCGAAGCCGGATCAAATCGACCGGCGATAGATCAAAAACCACGCACCGGAATTATCCCGTGCTTGCCAGACCCGACGCCTATCGCTGCATCGAATGCGGCCTGCCCTACCGCGCGGCAGGGTTCCGGTATTATCAAGGCAGGCTGGAAAACGGCGCCGCTTATTGGTCGGATCGCGGCATATTGTGCTCGCCGCAGTGTTCGCTGGCGCACCACCGCAAACGCGCGGCCGAAGGCACGCTGCAGCAAGAGCCGGCGCCGGATCCGTTTGAATTCCAGCCATTCAGCCGGCGCTGAACGCGGCGCTTGATATGTACGGTCAAAACCCGTACATATAGTGCTAGAGGTGATCGTGATGCCAAACCAACAGACCCGTACCACCCGTCTCGAAGCTCGGATCTCACCGGATATGCTGAGTGTGGTGAAACGTGCCGCCGAAATCCAGGGCCGCAGCGTCAGCGACTTCGTGGTCTCCGCAGCGCAGGAAGCTGCACAACGCACCATTGAGGAGACTGCTATCATCCGCCTGTCCATTGAGGACCAGCGCGCTCTGGTAGAAGCCATTCTCAATCCACCCGAACCCAATGAAGCGCTGCGCAAAGCTGCCGACGCCTACAAGCGACTTGTCGTCGAATCCCGGTGAGTCTAGATCTGATCATCGAGCCGCTGGGCGGATCGTATGATCGTAAGGCATTCAGTTGTGGCGTGCTGGCACTCGACCACTATCTACGCGAGCAGGCGAGCCAGGACGTCAAACGCCGAGTCAGCAACTGCTTTGTCGCCGCAGATCGTGATGTCGATCTCATTGCCGGATATTACACTCTTGCAGCGTCAAGCGTGCCCATAGCTTCGCTGCCACAAGACCTGACAAAACGCCTGCCGCGTTATCCAGTTCTGCCCGCCATATTGATCGGAAGGTTGGCAGTCGATACCCGATATCAGGGACAACGAGTTGGATCGATACTGATCGTGGATGCGCTCCTGCGCTGCGCCCAAGGTGCTCCTGCCTGCTTCGCGCTGATCGTCGACGCCAAGGACGACAAGGCCGCGGCTTTTTATCGCAAACATGGTTTCACGCCATTTCACGACCGCCCGTTGTCGATGTTCCTCTCGGTAGCGACGGCGTTGAAGCTGTTCGACTGACGCACCGCATTGCCTTGAAAGCACTTCCTTAACCATAGCGGTCCAGGATTTGAATTCGGTCAACGGGGATCCCCTGTTTGAAAAGGACGGCGCACCTCCTTCGCCGCACAGCGCTCCTCGCTTTCGCGGCGACGATGGCGCTGTCGATGGCGGCAAGGGCTTCGGATTTTTCCGAGCCCTGGAAGAACGCCGATCGCGCCCTAGTCGTCGACGCCTACGAGTATAATTCCATCGACTGGGCCCAGCTCGCCACCGACAAGCGGGTGGTCGGGTTCATCAACAAGGCGTCCGACGGTATGCCGCCGCCCTATTACTGTTTGGGTGATGACACCGAGGTGAAGCTCTGCAAGGCATTGTGGAAACGCCACGCAGTGACGCGCGAACTCTTCCAGACCCGCCGGGTTGTCGCCAAGGCACTCGGCCTGAAATGGGGCGCCTACCATCTCGCCCGCCCCGGCAATCCGGTCGAGCAGGCCAACAGCTTCCTCGATTTCGCCGAGCCCGCACCGGACGATCTCATGGCCCTCGACATCGAGGGCAACGATCCTTCACAATGGATGTCACTGGACGATGCCGAGGAGTTCGTCCGCCAGGTGCATCGGCGCGTCGGCCGCTTCCCGGTCATCTACACCAACGGCAAGACAGCCCAGTACATTGCCGACAACAGCTACAGATACCGGCTCCTGTCGCGGTTGCCACTCTGGTATGCCCGCTACATCAACGACATCGACGTGCATTTTCCGATGGGCAACTGGCAGGGCTACGCACTGTGGCAGTTTTCGGCGCGAGCCAATTGCGGCAGGTTCCGCTGCCCTTACAGGGTCGCCGGTACACCCAAGGACATCGACGTCAATGTCGCGCCGACGGATGCCGCCACGCTGCGCGCGCAATGGCCGTTCGGTGGGCTCATCGACGTGCCGCCCGACTATCTCGCCTCGATACCACTTCCCGTCTCACGCGAAGCCGGCCTTGCCGGCAATGTCACCATCACCTACGCCTCGGTGGCGGCGCCGCCGACCTTCGAGGACATGGTTGTGGCGTTGGGCACGCGCTGGACGAAATTTCGCGACGGTTTCCGCATGCCTGTCGTGAAGACGGTGCCGCGACGGCCCGACTTCGGCATTGTCCAATATGTCGCCTGGAAGCGGACGGAACAGCGTTTTCCGGCGCAACTCGACGCCGCCTTTGCCGCCGCCGATCCACTCAGCACCGCTTCGACCGAGATCGATCGCGGCCAGCGGTAGACTGCCGTCTCTCCAAAGAGACCTTCAGTTTGACTGCTCGCGCGCAACGGCCTGCCAGCCAATGTCGCGGCGGCAGAAGCCATCCGGCCAGTCGATGCGGTCGAGCGCGGCGTAGGCTCGTCTCTGCGCCTCGCCGACGGTGCTTCCCGTCGCCGTGACATTGAGGACGCGGCCGCCATTGGCGACCAGCGCGCCGCCATTGATGGCGGTACCGGCGTGGAAGATCTCGACACCGTCGCCCGCCGCGTCTTCGACGCCGCGGATGACCGACCCCTTTTCCGGCGTGCCCGGATAGCCCCGGGCCGCCATCACCACGGTAAGTGCGGCCTCGTCGCGCCAACGCACCGAAGTATGGGCAAGCTGCCCGTCGGTTGCCGCGTTGAGCAGAACCAGCAGATCGTCCTTCAGCCGCATCATCAGCACCTGGCATTCCGGATCGCCGAACCGGGTGTTGTATTCGATCAGCTTCGGCCCCTTATCTGATATCATCAGCCCGGCGAACAGTACGCCGGCGAAGGGCGCACCCAGTTCGGCCATGCCGCGCATGGTCGGCTCGACGATCTCGCGCATGGTGCGTTCGACCATCTGCGGCGTCATCACCGGAGCTGGCGAGTAGGCGCCCATGCCACCGGTGTTGGGACCGGTGTCGCCATCGCCAACGCGCTTGTGATCCTGCGCGGTGCCGAAGGGCAGCGCGGTGTTACCGTCGCAGAGGCAGAAGAAGCTTGCCTCTTCGCCGGTCATGAACTCCTCGACCACCACCTCCGCGCCGGCGGCACCAAAGGAACCGTCGAAACAGGCATCGAGTGCGGCCCGCGCCTCATCCAGCGTCATGGCGACCGTGACGCCCTTGCCGGCGGCGAGCCCATCGGCCTTGATGACGATCGGCGCGCCCATCTTCTCGACATAGGCCTTGGCGGTCGCGAGATCGCCGAAGCGGCCATAGGCAGCGGTCGGGATGTTGTATTGGGCACAGAGATCCTTGGTAAAACCCTTCGAACCTTCCAGCTGCGCGGCCGCCTTGGATGGGCCGAAGACACGAATGGCTTGCGCGCGCAAATAATCGGCAATGCCGGCGACCAGCGGCCCTTCCGGGCCGACGACGACGAGGTCGATTTTTTTCTCCTTGCAGAAGACGGTTACAGCCGCATGGTCGGCTATATCCAGCTTCACCAATTCGGCCTCGCCGCCGATACCCGGATTGCCGGGAGCGGCGTAGAGCCTGGTCAGTAGCGGTGACGCGGCGATCTTCCAGGCGAGCGCATGTTCGCGGCCACCGGAGCCGAGAAGAAGAACGTTCATGGCCACCTCTTGATGCCGATCTCTTTGAGCACCCGCTATTGCTCTCTGGACGACGGGTCAAGGCATCAGGGTGCTTTGATCGGAATTTGCGCACGGGAACGGTACCACATGCCGAACTTCGGCGGCGGTATCCGCCGAACAAGTTCCGGCGCTGCTCAGCCCTCGTAGACGATCGGGAACCAGTCCTCGCGCAATTTCTGCCCCGGCCGCATGCCATGGCCATGATAGGGCGGCGAGGTGCGACCCGGCCGTTCGACGTAGCGCGCATCGTCACCGACCCAGCGCAGCGACAGCGCCCGACGTCGCGCCGCCGTCAGATTGCCGCGCGCGCCATGCGCGGTCCTGAAGTCGAACAGGATGGCGTCGCCCGGCTCCATTTCCCATTCGAGCACCTTCAACGACGGATCCTTGTCGGGATCGGGCACCGGCAGGTAGTCACCCTCGCCGGCATAAAAATTGCTGTCGTCGAGCCAGCGCACCGGCAGGATCATCTTGTCCCATTTGTGCGAACCGGCGATCAGCCGCAGCGTCGCCTCCTTCACCGGATCGATGGGAATCCAGAAGCTTACCGTCTGCTGGCCATCGACAAAGTAGTAAGGAATGTCCTGATGCCAGGGCGTCGGCTTCTGCGTGCCGGGTTCCTTGACCAGCACATGGTCGTGGAAGAACTGCGCGGTGCGCGACTGCATGACCGCCGCCGCCAATTCGGCGGCGGGCGATTCCCGCACGACGCTGACGAATTCGGGAATGCGCTCCCAGTTGCAATAGTCGTCGAAGAAACTGCCGCGACCGTTGGCGATATCAGACGCGGCGGCGCTGCGGTTCTGCATGTTGCGCTCGATGCCGGCGGCAATCGTGTCAACCCAGCCCTTGAAGGCGCCGCGGATGCAGACCGCTCCGTCACGCTGATAGTCGGCGGTTACCTTTGCATCGATTGTCTGGGTATCGATTGCGGAAGCCATGGTGTTCTCCTCTTGGAATGAACCGACTATCGCAACCAGCCTTCATTCAGTAAAATAATAACTTTCCATCCGACACATAGACTGTACCTATGAATGTGACCCTCACCCATTTGCGCTACCTTGTCGCCGTGGCGCGTCACGGCAGCGTCACGGGCGCGGCAAAGATGCTGAACGTCTCGCAGCCGTCGATTTCGGTGGCCATCGACGCGGTCGAGAAGAATTTCGGCCAGAAGCTGTTCGTCCGCCAGCGCGGAAGCGGCGTGTCACCGACATCGTTCGGTCGCGCCGTCGTGGCCAAGGCAAGACAGGTTCTCACCGAGACGGACGAACTCATCGGCCTGGGTTCAGGCAAATCGGCTGTCAGCGGAGAACTGGTGTTGGGATGCTTCGAGGACCTGGCGCCGTTCTTCGCGCCGGCCCTGCTCCGCGCCTTCTCCGAACGTCATCCGGACGTCAAGGTGGTCGTTCGCGACGAGACGTTCGAGACGCTGGGACGACGGCTCGGCGATGCGGCCATCGATCTCGGCCTCACCTATGACCTCAGCCTGCCGACACATTTCGCTCGCATCCTGCTGGGCGAACTTCGTCCGCATGCGCTGTTGCCGGCAGGCCATGCCCTGGCGGATCGCCCATCGGTCAGCCTTGCGGATCTGGCCGCCTATCCGCTGATCACCACGGACCAGCCGCACAGCTGGCAGCACATGCTCGACCTGTTCCGCAGCCGCGGCCTTTCGCCGGTGGCCGACATGACGACGAGCTCGTTCGAACTGCAGCGCAGCATGGTGGCCAACGGCTTCGGCGTTGCGGTCAGCTATACCCGTCCGTACGGCGACCGCAGCTATGACGGGCTGCCGCTTGTCCGCAAGCCGCTGTCCGATCCGCTGCCGATGCAGCGGATCCTGCTCACCTATGACTCGCATCAGCGCGTGTCGAATGCGGCGCTGTCCTTCATCGACGTGGCGAAGGGGTGGTTCGCCAGCCGCGACATCTTTGCCTCGTGAAAGGCTGACGGACCCCGCTCCCGCGCTTGCCGCTTGACGGTTTCCGCCGCTGCTGCCACTCCATGGACATGGAACCTATCCAGTCGAAAGCGGCCCAGGGCCGTGTCGCCGATGCGCCGAACGGCCATTGGGTCTATCGCGTGCTGCCACGCTCGTTATGGCCCTATGCGCAACTTGCCCGGTGGGACAGGCCGATCGGCTGGCAGTTGCTGCTGTGGCCGTGCTGGTGGTCGGCGGCACTTGCGGCGAGCGCCTATCCGCGCCCCGGCGACCCGCTGCTGTCGCTGCTGCCGGCGCCTTGGTATCTCGTGCTGTTCCTGGCCGGCGCCATCGCCATGCGCGGCGCCGGCTGCACCTACAACGATCTCGTCGATCAGGACATCGACAACCAGGTCGAACGCACGCGCTCGCGGCCGCTGCCGTCGGGCAAGGCGACGCGCCGGCGGGCGTGGCTGTTTGTTGCCCTGCAGGCGCTGGTCGGCCTCGCGGTGCTCATACAGTTCAACAGCTTCGCCATCCTGCTCGGCATCTGCTCACTGGCGATCATCGCCATCTATCCATTCATGAAGCGGATAACCAATTGGCCGCAACTTGTGCTCGGCCTTGCCTTTTCCTGGGGCGCGCTTATGGGGTGGGCGGTCGAGTTCGGCGATCTCGATGGACCTGCAATCATGCTCTATATCGGCTCGATCCTGTGGGTGATCGGCTACGACACGATCTACGCGCATCAAGACAAGGAAGATGACGCCATTGTCGGCGTGCGCTCGACGGCACGCTTGTTCGGCGACAACACCAAATCGTGGCTGGCAGGACTCTATGGCGGCGCGCTGATCTGCTTTGCCATCGCCTTCGCGTCGGCGCAGGCTCCGGTGGTGGCGCTGGCTGGACTGATCGCCGCCGGTGCACATATGGCCCGGCAGATCGCGGTTCTGGATATCGACAATCCGGACCAATGCCTGCGGCTGTTCAGGTCGAACAACCAGGTCGGCTGGCTGATCTTCCTCGGCCTGATCGGCGGCGCTGTGTGGGTGGCGCTGAAGCCGCTGGTGTAGCGGCTCTTTCCCTTCTCCCCTTGTGGGACCCACAAGGGGAGAAGGACAAGCTCATGCTCACTCCCGCGAAATGATTTCCTGGCCGTCGATGACCAGCCTGAGACCGAGGGCGCCAGCCCTACGGCGAGCGAGGAAGCGCGGGCGACGCGTGTTGGAAACGCGGCCCTTGCGGCGATCCTGTGGCGGCAGCGTCTTGATAGCGGCGCCAAGCGATTCTTCCAGTGTACGGGCAACGCCGTCCGATTCGATCAGCAGCATCGGCAGACGGTAGGCGTCGGCCCAGGCACGCCAATCGGCGGCGACATCGTCGAGATCGTCGGCAACCAGCAGCGGCACCGACAGCATCGGATCGTTGTGCAGAAGTTCCAGGGTCACCGTGACATTGCCCTCCGGGTCCTCCATGGCGCGAGCGGCAACGCCGCGGAACGCATTGGCGGGCAGAACGATGATCGCGGGCAGGCCGCTCATCTCGAGCAGGCGGCGGATCACGGCGCCGCGTTGATCGATGGTGAAGGTCACGTCGCCGTAGTCGTCGCGGGTCGCGTAGCTCACCACTTGCGGCAGGCGAAATGGGTCGAGACGCATGTTGCGTCCCGCCCAGACTGGCTTCAGTCCGGTGTTCATAGATTGCCTTCCTGTCTGTCTCCTGAGAGCCGGTGTCCGGTTCTCTCCGGGCCGGTTTTTCCAGCCTCGTTTGTATGGAGACAGTAGCGCGGGCTCCTTACCGCCCCGCTTAAGAAAGTCGGTTAAATTTTGCTGATCTCAGGGATGGTTATCGGAATGCCACCAGCCACAAGATGTTGAAAGGATCAGATAACCTTACCGGGATTCATGATGCCGGCCGGGTCGAAGGCAGCCTTCACCCTGCGCATCAGATCGATCGCTATCGGTGGCGCGGTCGCGATCAGTTCGTCGCGCTTCAACTGGCCGATGCCGTGCTCGGCGGAGATCGAACCGTGCAGGCTGCGCACCACGTCGTGCACCGCCTTGTTCATGGGGTGATAGAGGGCAAGAAACGCCTCGTCGTCGCCGTCGACAGGCCGCGAGATGTTATAGTGGAGATTGCCGTCACCCATATGGCCGAAGCAGACGACGCGGGCCCCGGCGCTCACCGATGCCACCGCGGTGGCTGCTTCTTCGATGAAGTGCGGGATCGATGCGATAGGCACCGAAATGTCGTGCTTGATCGAAGCACCCTCCGGTTTCTGCGCCTCCGGCAACACCTCACGGAAATTCCAGAACGCATCCACCTGCCCGAGACTGGCCGCGATGACGGCGTCGCCGACGAATTTCTGTTCAAGGCCGGCCGAGAGCACCTCCTCGATCAAGGCTCTCGAATCTTCCGATGAACGGCCCGACGAAATCTGCATCAGCACATACCATGGCCAATCCTCGATCAGCGGCCGCGTCACGCCCTGGGCATGCGCGAGCGTGAAATCATATGGTCGCTTGCCGATCAGTTCGAAAGCGGTCAGTGCAGCACCCGCGCGGTCCATCGCCAGGCTGAACAGGGAAAGTGCGGCGTCGGGCGACGATAGGCCGACGAAGGCCACCTCGCGCCCCTTCGGCTTTGGAAACAGCTTGAGCACGACGGCGGTGATGACGCCGAGGGTGCCTTCGGCGCCGACGAACAGGTTCTTCAAATCGTAGCCGGTGTTGTCCTTCTTCAGCTTGCGTAGATCGTCGAACACCTCGCCGGTAGGCAGCACCACCTCGACACCGAGGCAGAGTTCGCGCGCATTGCCATAGGCAAGCACGCCGGTGCCGCCCGCATTGGACGACAGGTTACCGCCGATCTGGCAGGAGCCTTGCGCGGCCAGCGACAGCGGAAACAGCCGGTCGGCGGCATCGGCCGCCTCCTGCAGCGTCTGCAGGATGACGCCGGCCTCGACCGTCACCGTGTTGGACAGGACATCGATCTCGCGGATTCGGTTCAGCCGCGAAAGCGACAGGATGATCTCGCGGCCGGACCTGTCCGGCACCTGGGCGCCGACCAGCCCGGTGTTGCCGCTTTGCGGCACGACCGGCGTTGCTGTCTCGGTCGCCAGCCGCATGATCCGGCTGACCTCGTCGACGCTGCCCGGCCGCAGCACCAGCGATGTCACGCCGTGCCAGAGCCCGCGCCGCTCAATGAGGTAAGGCGCGATATCCTGCTCGTCACGCAGCGCATATTTGTCGCCGACGATCGCCGCGAAGCGATCCATGAGAGCGGGATCCAGTTTGGCTGAATTTTCGGTCATGCGGAAAACTATGTCGTGGGCAGCTAGATGTCACGAGGGGCGGCGGCACGCGAAAGCCGATCGTTGATCGCCTCGCCCAGGCCGTCGAACGGAACCGGCTCGACGGCGATGGTCTGCGCGCCGCTGCGGTCAAGCTCCTGCATAAAAGCGAACAGGTTGCTCGCCGCCTCGCGCAGGTCTCCGGCTTCGGATAAATTGAGGAAAGCAGCGGCGTTTCGCCAGCCTGCCGCCCGTTGGCCGCCGAAGCCGAGCAGGGCTTCGTGCGCACCGACCGTCCCGGCGTTGAGCCGCATCGCAGCGCCCGGCGCATAGTGTGAGCCAAGCATTCCTGGCGCCTCGATGTCGGTGGCACCGCCGCGCAACAGCTCCATGCCGACGGCCGCCTCGATCTCCTCGGCGGCGATGCCACCGGGCCTCAACAGCCGCAATGCTGCGCCCTCGACCTTGATAATGGTTGATTCCAGCCCAACCGGGGTCGCGCCGCCATCGACGACCAGCTTGATCCGCGCGCCGAGATCCGCCGCCACCGCCTGCGCGGTCGTTGCGCTGATCTTGCCGGATGAATTGGCGCTGGGCGCGGCAAGCGGGTGGCCGAGCCTGGCGATCAGGTCAGCGCCAAAACCCCTCGGCATGCGCAAGGCAATCGTATCGAGCCCGGCAGTGACCAGCGGATGGATGCCGTTGCCGGGCCGTTGCGGCAGCACCAGCGTCAGCGGACCGGGCCAGAATGTCAGCGCCAGTTTCTTCGACAGCGGATCGAACAGCGCGTGGCGTTCTGCCATCGCCATATCGCCGACATGGGCGATAAGCGGGTTGAAGCGCGGCCGTCCCTTGGCTTCGAAGATGCGCGCCACACCGATGCCGTTGGTGGCATCGCCGGCCAGCCCGTAGACGGTTTCCGTCGGGATGGCGACGACATCGCCACCCCTGAGCAGCGCCAGCGCCTGCTCCATGGCCTCGCCGACGGCAAGAATTTCAGCCACTCTCGTCACCTCACAGATGTGGGGTGCGTAGTACGATGGCGGCCGTTGGGCAAGTCGGGTGTTAGGGCAAGGGTTGTCGGACAAGGCATTGTCGGACAAGCTGGGCTTTGGCGATTTATCAATTCCTAAAATGCTATGCTTCCACGAAAGCCGGTATCAATTCCAGCCTGCTATTGTGCAGCCTCTGGGCAAAGGGGAGAGGTCATCGTGTCTGTGCGTATCCTGCTGGGTATATTTCTTGCGGTGGCAACCGGCGGGGCCCAGGCCTCGTCTCTCGTTTTCCCGGGCGCGTCATCCTCGACACCGTCGATCATCAAGCTGGGCGCACCTATGGCCAGTGATGCAAAGTCGGTGGTGGCGGTCGGTGATGCCCAGCCCGGCGTCACCGATGAAAAGGTGGCGGCGATCCCGGACAAGCCGGAGGCCAGGCATGGCTTCCAGCCAAGCCCGATGGTCATTCGCGGCGGCGTTGCCGGTCCTGCCTTCTCGGCTCCGGCGCCAACCGCAGAACCCGCCGCAGCTGCTGCGCCAGCCACAGGCACCGAGCCAGCGGCAGGCACTGTGCCGGCAACGGCCACCGCCTCCGCAGCCCCGTCGGGCAATGCCGAGAACCAATCCGCCATGCCGAACGCCCCGGCGCCGGCTCCCGGTCAGCGGATGCCTCCCAATGGCTATTCCAAATAGTCTCGGCTCAAGATCGCCTGGCATTGATGCGTGGCTTGACTGCCGTCTGGCGCCCGGCGCACCATTGCCAGGCCGTTTCAGTTTTATGTCAGCCGCTGGACGCCATCGTCTGAATTTCGTCAAGCGGTCCTGGAGACGGGATTTCATGGTTAGGGGCAAGGGGGTTAGATCATGAGAAAATTCAAAGCCGCTACCGCGGCAGGGCTTCTGCTGGCTTCATTGCTTGGCGGCACGGCTCATGCCGATGACATGCTGGGATCCTATGTCGCTCGCATTTCAGATCGGGACCATCAGGCGAGTGACGGCTATGCGCTGGACAATGCCGCGCAAATGGTGCGGCAGGACCGCGCCAACTGGCACAAGTTCCACCGCCGCGACAGCGACGACGAGGGTGATGGCTGGTTCAGGACCAACGACCAGCGCGCCGATCTGCAACGCATGCTGGAGCGTGGCGGCGCGATGAGTTCATCGACCAAGCGCGCAATCGTCAATGGCGAACCGCTGATCCAGGTCGACGTCTACGAAAACAGCGTGCGCGTCAGCGTCCTGGAAAACTGAAGGATGCGGAACGACTGACAGACGGGGCGGCGCTTCAGCGCCGACCCGCCATCCATCCACAGAAACGGCGGCCGAAAATCAGGACGCTTCTTCGTTGTCGTCGTCCTCTTCGGACTCTTCGTCGCCTTCGGCCTTCACGCCGTCGTCGCCTTCTTCCTCATCTTCAGCGTCTTCGTCTTCGTCGTCATCCGAGAGGTCAGCGGCTTCGACCGCGGCGGCCGCGGCATGATCGAGGATGTGTTCGGAAATGGATTCGAGCGATTCGGCAGGAGCCCGGGTTTCTTCTGTCACATCGATGTCGTGATCGGAATTCATGGAAGCCTCCGTGGGGTTGGGGAACATTCCCCTTTTGCCACGGAGAGATCATCGCCATATGACTGTAAGCCGGCTCGAACGGCCGGGGACAAAGAATATTTTCTTTCCTTAACCGGCAATCTTCGAGAAATCCGCGACCTGACCGGTTGCCGCGCGGATGCGGGCGAGCAGGGCCAGGCGGTTGGCACGCACGGCCTGGTCTTCATCATTCACGAGAACGTGCTCAAAGAATGAATCAACCGGTTCACGCAACACGCTAAGCGCCAGCAGCGCGGCGGAAAAGTCATCGTTTTGAATAGCTTCCCCGGCTTGCTTCTCAGCCTGATTCACCGCCGCAAACAGAGATTTCTCGGCATTCTCACGCAACAGCGCTGGCTCAACAGTCTCGGCAATCACCGTTTTCTTCTTCTCCTCGGCGGCCAGGATGTTGGCCGCGCGCTTGGTTCCGGCGAGCAGGTTCCTGCCGTCCTCCGAGTCGAGGAAGGTGCCCAGCGCCTCGACGCGGCGCACGATCTGCAGCAGGTCGTCATTGGACGATTGGCCAATCTCCCCCCTTGAGGGGGAGATGCCCGGAAGGGCAGAGGGGGGCGCTTGGCGCTGAGAGGACGGCGGGACAGCGCCCCCCTCTGTCGGCTTCGCCGACATCTCCCTCTCTAGGGGGGAGATCGGGCGCGAACTTGTCGCCAGCACCGCATCGATGAGGTCGTGGCGGGCACCCTGATCGCGGAGGTAGACCTTCAGACGGTCGTGAAAGAAAGCCACGAGATCGGCGATGAATGGCGAAAGTGATGCTTCCAATTCCATTATTCGCTGGCCATCGAAGAACTCTCGTCCCTGATCGGCGGGGCCGAAGATTTCCGAACTTGCTTTGGCCAACCCACCCTTCAACAAGTTGGAGATCAAGCCCGCTTCCGACAGCAGCCGGCTTGCCCCCTTGTACTCGCGAATACGGGAATCGAGCATCGTGACCAGACCACGGCTCTCAGCCCCCTCGCCCAACCGTTCATAGGCGGCGAGCGCCGAGGCCACCGTCGCTGCGATGGCGACATCCAGCGAAATCCTGATCCTGTTTTCCAGTATGATCCTCACCACACCCAGCGCCGCTCTACGCAGCGCATAGGGGTCCTTCGAGCCTGTCGGCTTTTCGTCGATGGCCCAGAACCCAGCCAGCGTGTCGAGCTTGTCGGCGAGCGCCACGGTGATCGAAACCGGATCGCTCGGTACGCGGTCGGAAGGGCCCTGCGGCTTGTAATGTTCCTCGATGGCCGCGGCCACGGATGGGTGCTCGCCCTGGAGCAGCGCGTATTTGCGGCCCATGGCGCCCTGCAATTCGGGAAACTCGCCGACGACTTCGGTGGTGAGATCGGCCTTGGCCAGGACAGCGGCGCGACTTGCAAGCGCGGTAATCTCCCCCCTCGAGGGGGAGATGTCGCCGAAGGCGACAGAGGGGGTCGGCACGACGGGACGCGACGCCCTATCGCGGTCAGAGGATGCCGGCGCTTCAGGCGCGGCGACCCCCTCTGGCCTGCCGGCCATCTCCCCCTCGAGGGGGGAGATCGACCGCGCCACGATCGGCGCCAGTTCTTCGGCCAGATGCTTGATCCGCTCCACCCGCTCGCCCTGTGTGCCGAGCTTGGCGTGGAAAGTCACCCCAAGATGGTCGAGGCGCGCCATGCGCTGGTCGAGCGGCTTGCTCAGATCGAGCCCGAATTTCTTTGCTGATGCCTCTAGTTCACCGAGATCCGGCAAATCGCCCTGGTCGGTCGTCCAGAAATAGAGCGCGTCGGACAGGCGCGCGCGCACCACCTTGCCGTTGCCGTGGGCGATCTCCTTGCCGCCATCCTTGGCCTCGATGTTGGCGGTGAGGATGAAGCGATTGGAAAGCTGGCTGATCTCCCCCCTTGAGGGGGAGATGGCCGGCAGGCCAGAGGGGGTCGTCTCGCGTGGAGCGCCGGCATCCTCCGTCCGCGATAGGACGTCGCGCCCCGTCGTGCCGACCCCCTCTGTCGGCTTCGCCGACATCTCCCCCTCAAGGGGGGAGATCGGGCGCGATGTCACAAAGCACTTCTGGTTGGCGCGGATGGTCAGGCGAATCACTTCGGCCGGAATGGCCAGGAAAGCCTGCTCGAATTCGCCCATCAGCACGACCGGCCATTCCACCAGTCCCGACACTTCTTCCAGCAGCCCTTCGTCCTCGACCAGGTCGAGCCCGTTGGCGAAGGCAAGGTTGCGGGCGTCGGCAAGTATGATCTCCTTGCGGCGGTCGGCATCGAGCACGACCTTCGCCGCTTCCAGCTTGGAAACATAGTCGCCGAAGCGGCGCACCGTGATGGCATCAGGCGCATGGAAGCGGTGGCCATAGGTGATGTTGCCCGAGCGGATGCCGTCGATCTCGAAATCGACCACCACCGGCTCCTCGGTCTCCGGGCCGAAGGTGCACAGGATAGATTGCAACGGCCGCACCCAACGCAGCGAGCCGGGCTTGGCCGAGGCCGGCCCCCAACGCATCGATTTCGGCCATGGAAAATTGCGGATGATGCCCGGCACCAGCTCGGCGATGATGTCTTCCGCCGCCCTGCCCGGCTTCGAAATATGGGCGACGTAGAAGTCGCCCTTCTTTGGGTCGGAATGGACATGCGCCTCGGCGACGGATGCCAGGCCTGCCTTGCGCAGAAAACCTTGCACCGCCTGTTCGGGCGCTGAGATCGAAGGCCCCTTGATCTCCTCGCTTATATCTTTCGAGCGTGCAGTCAGGCCTCGGATATCGAGCGTGAGGCGCCGCGGCGTCCAGTACTCGCGTGCCGCCTCATAGGTCAGCCCCGCCTCGACCAGGCCGTCGGTCAGCATCTTCTTGAGGTCACCCGCCGCCTTGCGCTGCATGCGGGCGGGGATTTCCTCGGAGCGAAGTTCTAGAAGCAGGTCAGGCATCAGGGTCAGCTCATGCGGGAGAGAGGTCCGGGCGGGGCATAGCAACTCGGCTGGCCGCTGTCACCCTTTCCACAAATTTTGGCGCCCCTGTCGGGACGAGACGATCCCGCTCGTCCTTGGATCAAGGATTTCCATGAACCTAACACAGCGCTGAAGCGACCCACGCTCAGGCAGGGAACACTTGGCTCAACGACCATGAAAACGGCATCCAGATTTCTGCAGATCCTCGCGCTCGGCGCCTGCTTCACCGGACAGGTCCACGGCGCCTTCTCGATGCCGGGCGTGCGGCAGGCATTGCGCACGATCGACGGTACCGGCACTCAGAACGCGATGCCGATGCACGCTTCGCTCGCGATGATGAATCTGGCCTGAAGCTCAGGCTGCCAAGCCGCCTGCCTGCGTTTTCAAAAATGCCTCCCCGCAGGCTTTCGCCAGATTGCGCACCCGCAGGATGTAGCTCTGCCGCTCGGTGACCGAAATCACACCGCGCGCATCGAGCAGGTTGAAGACATGGCTGGCCTTGATGCACTGGTCGTAGGCCGGGAAAACCATGCGGTGCATCGGCGCATTGTCGTTCGACGCCGGCGCGCCGGCATCGAGCAGCGCCTTGCACTCGGCCTCGGCATCCTCGAAGTGGCGCAACAGCATCGCCGTGTTGGCGTATTCGAAATTGTGGCGCGAATATTCCTGCTCGGCCTGCAGGAAGACATCGCCATAGGTGACCTTGTCGGCGCCTTCGCGGCCGTTGAAGTTGAGGTCGTAGACATTGTCGACGCCCTGCACATACATGGCCAGCCGCTCCAGCCCGTAGGTGAGTTCGCCGGCCACCGGCGCGCATTCGATGCCGCAGACCTGCTGGAAGTAGGTGAACTGCGACACCTCCATGCCATCGCACCAGCATTCCCAGCCGAGGCCCCAGGCGCCCAGCGTCGGGCTTTCCCAATCGTCCTCGACAAAGCGGATGTCGTGCAGCAGCGGGTCGACGCCGATCGCCGCCAGCGAGCCGAGATAGAGCTCCTGTAGGTTGGGCGGGTTCGGCTTCAAGATCACCTGATACTGGTAATAATGCTGCAGCCGGTTCGGGTTCTCGCCGTAACGCCCGTCCTTGGGCCGGCGCGAGGGCTGGACGTAGGCGGCATTCCAGCGTTTTGGCCCGAGCGCGCGCAGCGTCGTTGCCGGGTGAAAGGTGCCGGCGCCGACTTCCATGTCGTAGGGCTGCAGGATGACGCAGCCATAGGCCGCCCAGTAATTGTGCAAGGTCAGGATCAGCCCCTGGAACGAGCGGCTGGGATGCATATGGGCGGGGATTTCAATCGTCACGGGTGGCCTCGACAGCACAGGCTAGCTTGCCGGCACGTCCTAGAGACCCGGCGGCCAAGCGTCAAGCAAGGCGCCCGCCGGTGCGAGCGTACAGTTGAAAGCTTTGCTAGCGGCTGGTCCATTGCCAGCCTTGGGCACCTGAGGTCTGTTCGATGCGTCCACCTCAATGACAACAGGTCAACCATGCCCAGCCCGATCGTCATCCGTCCCGTCACGCGTCAGGACTTCGACCAGTGGCTGCCGCTGTGGGACGGCTACAATGCATTCTATGGCCGCTCGGGTGAAACAGCCCTGCCGGGCGAGATCACGGCAATGACGTGGTCCCGCTTCTTCGATTCCTATGAGCCGGTTCATGCGCTGGTCGCCGAAAGCGAGGGACAGCTTCTCGGCCTCGTGCACTATCTCTTCCATCGTAGCACCACGGCGATCGCGCCGAATTGCTACCTGCAGGACCTCTTCACCACACAGGCCTCCCGTGGCAAAGGCATTGGCCGTGCGCTGATCGAGGGCGTCTACGAGCGAGCCCAGGCCGCCGGCTCAGGCAGGGTTGACTGGCTGACGCACGAGACCAACCAGACCGCGATGAAGCTCTATGACAAGATCGGCGAACGTCCCGGCTTCGTCGTCTACCGGAAGCTATTCTGAGGCAATTCCGAGCCTATCGGCGCCTGTCGGGGGCGCCACAGCCATCCACAAACGAAACGGGGCTCCGAAGAGCCCCGTTGCATTCAAAAAACCCGATTTCACCCCTTCGGGGCGGGCACCGGCTCTGGCTTGACCTTCGGGGTTTCCTGCGCCGTGTTGGATTCGATCGGCGGCAGGCCCTTCATCAGCTTCTGTTGCAAGTTGGCCAGCACATCGGGATCGGGCTTCAGGTCGCGGGCCTGGTTCCACTGGAAGGTGGCTTCCAGTTTGCGGCCGACGCGCCAGTAAGCATCGCCAAGGTGGTCGTTGAGAACCGGATCTTCCGGCTTCAACGACACGGCGCGTTCCATTTCGCGCACGGCATCGTCGAATCGGCCAAGGCGGAAATAGGCCCACCCCAGCGAATCGACGATGTAACCGTCGCTTGGCCTGAGGTCGACGGCCTTCTGGATCATCGCCAGGCCCTCCTTGAGGTTCATGTTCATGTCGACCCAGGAATAGCCGAGATAGTTCAGCACCTGCGGCTGGTCGGGGACCAATTCCAACGCCTTGCGGAAGTTCGGCTCGGCCTTGGGCCATTCCTTCAGCCGCTCATAGGCGATGCCACGCTGGTAGAAGATGTTCCAGTTGGCCGCGGTTGGCGTCTTCAGCGCTTCGACAGCCTTGTCGTAGAGATTGGCGGCCGAGCGGAAATCCTCCTTCGAGGAATAGACACCCCCGAGCGCCAGATAGGCGCGCATGTCGTCGGGGTGGGCGTCGACGAAGGCCTTCAGATGGGTGATCGCCTCCTCATGACGGTCGAGATCGGCAAGGTTGAGGCCGAGCTGCAGCTCCGAAAGCTCCTTCAGCGGCGAAGTGGCGGGGATCCGCCGATAGAGCGCGATGGCGCCCTCGCCGTCCTTCAACTGCTCGGACACCGCAGCGAGTTGCACCAGTGCCGCATCGCTATCGGGCTTCAACGCCAGAGCATACTGCAGATAGAGACGGACGAACGGCTCGCCGCCGCCACGGTTGAGCGCGGTGGCGAGATCAAGCAGAATCTCGGAGGCGCCGTCCGACGGACCGGCAGCGAAAGGCGCGATCTTGTCGCCCCTGGCGATCTTGTCGCGCATGGCGACGATTTCCAGCTTGCCGGGCGAAAACGCCTCGGCCTGATCGAGCACCGACATTGCCTTGGTCTTGTCGCCCTTGCGAGCCAGAAACGAGGCATAGGCCTGCGCATTGCGCATCCAGGTTTCGGGAGCCGCACCACCGGCGGCCGTATCCTGCATGGTCGCGGCGTAGATCGCATCAGCCTTTTCGGGCATACCGGACGCATCGGCAATCAATGCGCGATGGAACGACTTGAACAGACCGAACCAATCCGGCCCCTGCAACTTGTCGATGGAGGCCATCGCATCGGCGGCCTCACCGGCGCCTTGCTGCGCCCAGCCGGACATGACCCCGGAGAGCAGCCGGTCGAGATCGGATTCCACCGACAGCTTGAGCCAGTATTGTACCTTGGTGAAATCCTTCTTGTGGAAGGAATCGACGGCCAGCGCCAGGCGCGAGAAGCGCTCGACATCGGGAACTTCCTTGAGCTTGTCGGCATAGACCAGGGACTCGTCGAAGCGGCCTTGCGCGATCAGCGACAGCATCAAGCTTTGCTGCAGGCCGGTGTCGCTGGGGTCGAAGGCCAATGCCTGCTTATAATAGCCGATGGCGCTGTCGAGGTCGTTGTCGCCTTCGGCGATCCGGGCCGCCAGATAAGCGCCCGAGAACGACGTGATCTTGACCGGTTCGGTGGTTTGCTTGGCATAGGCCGGCAGAGCCGAGATCGTCATGCCGGTCACAATTGCCAGCCTTGTCAGCCAGCGCGCACGTCCTTGCCGCATCGTATTCCTTTCAGCCAGGCCCATCTCCGCATCAGCGGGATCGGCGTAGACTCCATCTTCATGATAAAGCATGGCCTTTTTGGGGTCGCGCTTCAATCCGCCTCGAATTTACAATCCGGGCACCCGATTAACAAATCATGGCGACGGGCCACAGTTTTTCGATCTTGAATTTCGGCCATGGCCTCGCGCGGATCGGAGCATATCACAGATTCGACCGCAGGGCTCGACGCCAATATCAGTGTTCGCCTGCGGGATCAGTGTTCGCCTGTGGAGGCAGACCCCTGCACCAGCGTGTCACCATATCCGCCAGCCGCAATCGTGCTGCACAGCCCGCTCCATTCGCAGCCGCCGCAGGCCTTGCGCACGCGGCCGGCGGAAAACGCCTGCCGCATCCGAGCCAGCATCGACGCATCGAGATCGAGACTGGCGCCGACGCGGATTGGGCGCGCCAGCAATTCCTCCAAATCCTGTGCCGCGAGCCGATCGCGCTCGAAGACGCTCTCGTTGAGACAATGCGGCTCCGGCTCGTCGAGCAACGGGCCGCAGACATCGTCCGGGCTGGAAACGAGGAGGATGCCCTCGCCCCGGCTCAGGCGCTCCGCGATCCCGTCATAGTTGGCGGTGAAGGCGGGACTGTATCCCTTGCCCACATAGGTGAGCAGGCAAAGGAGGTGATGGGCGCGCAGCCTGATCGTCACGGATTGGCCGGCTTCGCCCTGCCGGGAAGGGCCATCAGTGTCGCGGCACCGAGCGCCGACTTCAGCAGACCGCCGACGATGAATGGCAGGAAGCCGAAGGTGATGGCCTGTTCGGCGCCGATCATGATGGCGAGCCACATGGTGCCGAGAACCAGGCAGGCAAGGTTGCCGAGCAGCATGGCGGCGAAGGCAAGCATCACCCGGTTGCCGTTCCAGCCGCGTTCGGCCAGCCAGCCGACCAAGGCGCCGACGATTGGGAAAGCGAAGAGATAGCCACCTGTTGGTCCGACGAAATGCTGGACGCCGGCGGCGCCTCCGGCCAGCACCGGAAAGCCGACCGCGCCTTCGACGAGCCAAGCGGCGATGGTAACGGCGCCAAGCCGCCAGCCATAGAGCGCGCCGATCAATGTCACGGCGAAGGTCTGCATGGTCACCGGAACCGGCAACATCGGTACTTCGATGTAGGACGACAGCGCCAGGAACAGCGTGCCGAGCACGACGGCTCCAACCTGCCAGGCAAGAGAGCGGCCCTGAAGCCGGAGCGGACTGAACGAGGGCTTGCCGGACGAGAATGGAACGTCTGTCATGGGATTCCTTTGATCGATTGCAAATTATAGATAATTTCTGTTTTCGATCTATTATCGAATCCACAAATCCCCCAAGATAGCAAGCCCTGCCTGTGCAAGGCGTCATCCTAGCCCACGATGGCAAAGGCCTCGCGTGTCGTGCCAGAGGCCGTCCTGACCGGCTTGCGGCCGATCCACTGGACATGCCGCCCCAGTGTCGCGGCTGCCGATTCGGTGTTACCCTGCCGCAAGGCGGTGAGTATCGCGCGATGATCCTGGTCGGTGCGTGTCTCCCACTCCGAGCGCCAGGCCGCGAACAGGAAGCGGGCACTTGCCGCGTGCAGGTCGTCGATGGTGGCGAGCAGACGCGGCATGCCGCACGGCGACAGGATCAACCGGTGGAAGGCGCGGTTGGCTTCTTCCCAGGACCTGACATCGCGGGATTTGTCGCCGGCCCTGGTCGCTTCCTCGGCAAGGTCGAGAATGGCCGATGTCAGATGCGGCGCGGCGTGGCGCAGCGCCAGCACTTCGAGCGCGGCGCGCATTTCGGCGACCTCCTTGACCTCGCTCAGGTCGAAAGCCGCGACACGTACGCCGCGGCGCGGCTCACCGACGGCCAGCCCTTGCGCCTCGAGACGGCGAAACGCTTCGCGTACGGGAACATGGCTTGTCTGGAATTCCTCGGCGATATGATCCTGCCGAAGCCTGGCCCCCGGCTCGATCGCGCCGGAGATGATGCGGTCCGCCAGCACCTTGCTGATGCGCACCGCGATGGTGTCGTCTGTGCCCTTTGCCATCTTTTATAGATAATTTGCGGCGAGGCAGCTTGTCGAGACGGCGGGACCGAATTCGCAAACTTCCTCATCAGCGCAAGCCAGAGGAAGCGTCGCCAAAGTCCAGCCTTCAGTTCACCCGGCTTATGCAGAAATCGATGACGTCGATCAGCGCCGATTTCTGCGGCGTCGCTTCCAGCGGCGCCAGCGCATCGCGGGCGATCTCGCCGAAATGGCGGGCGCGTCCGATCGTGTCGGCGATGGCGCCGTGGCGTGTCATCAGGCCGATCGCCTTTTCCAGGCCGGCGTCGTCGGTGGCATTGTCCTCGATGGAACGCTTCCAGAAGGTGCGCTCAGCCTTCGTGCCGCGCCGGTAGGCGAGGATGACCGGCAGGGTCACCTTGCCCTCGCGGAAATCGTCGCCGACATTCTTGCCCAGATCCTTGCTGGTGCCGCCATAATCCAGCGCGTCGTCGATCAGCTGGAACGCAAGGCCGAGGTTCATGCCGTAGGAGCGCAGCGCCGCACGGTCGTTACGCGTCGCCAAGGCAATGACCGGACCGACTTCGGCAGCCGCAGAAAACAGCGCCGCGGTCTTGGCCTTGATGACGGCGAAATGTTCGTCCTCGGTGGTCTCCAGGTTCTTGGCGGCGGCAAGCTGCATCACCTCGCCCTCGGCGATGATCGAAGCCGCGCTCGACAGGATGTCGAGCGCCTCCAGCGAGCCGACATCGACCATCATGCGGAAGGCCTGGCCGAGCAGGAAGTCACCAACCAGCACGCTCGCCTGATTGCCCCAGATCATGCGGGCGGTCTTCTTGCCGCGGCGCATGCCGCTCTCGTCGACGACATCGTCATGGAGAAGCGTCGCCGTGTGCATGAATTCAACCGCCGTGGCGAGCTTGACGTGGCCCTCGCCGGCATAGCCGAACATCTGCGCGGCGGCGAGCGTCAGCATCGGCCGCAATCGTTTGCCGCCGGACGAGATCAGATGGTTGGCAATTTCGGGGATCATCTCGACGTCGGAGCCGGCCTTGGACAGGATCAATTCGTTGACGCGCCCCATATCGGCCGCAGTCAGATCGATCATCTCCTTGATGGAGGCGGGCTCCCGCTTCCCGTTTTCGATGTTGAGAACGACACCCACGACAATCACTCCCGTCTTGGTATAACGCGTGCGACGGCACCCTTAATCCCTGCTTGGACTCTAGGGCGGCAGGCACATCCACGGCAAGAGGCGAATTGGCGCGGCGGCGATGACAGGTTGTCAACTGGCGGCGAAGGAAGTTCTGCTTTGCCAGGGCAATCCACCTACCCGTTTACATCAGCGCTGCAAACTGAGAGTTTCGCCCGATGATAGAGCTCATTCGCACCAACGACGCCGTCATTATCTCCTTTGTCGAATCGCTGATGCGCGATGCCGGCATCGGCTGCTTCGTCGCCGACCAGAACATGAGCGTCCTCGACGGCTCGCTCGGCATCCTACCGCGGCGCGTCATGGTCGACGCCGACAAGGCCGACGCGGCACGGCGCATCCTGACGGATGCCGGCATCGCCAACGAGATCCGTGGAAAGTAATGCCCGCCGCGCCGGCCACCCTTATCCCGGACACACCGGCCCATACGGTCGATGCTTTCCATCGCGGCCGGTTCTGGCTCGTGCAGCCCAAGCAAGGCGGCCATCGCGCCGGTATGGATGCGATGATGCTGGCCGCGTCCGTGCCATCTTCCTTTGGCGGGCGTCTGGCCGATTTCGGCGCCGGAGCCGGGGCTGCGGGCCTGGCGGTGCTGTCGCGCTGCCTGGCAGCCGAGGCCGTGCTTGTCGAACGCGCGCCGGAAATGGCGGCCTTCGCTGCGGCCACCCTTGCCCATCCCGGCAATGCCCATCTCAGCGATCGCGCCTCCGTGGTCGTCGCTGATGTCACCGTATCGGGCCGGGCGCGGGCGTCCGCCGGCCTCGCCGACAACGACTTCGACTTCGTCATCATGAACCCGCCTTTCAATGCCGCGCGGGACCGCGCCACGTCCGATCGCTTGCGAAAGGAAGCGCATGTCATGGAGGATGGAGCATTCGAGAGCTGGATCCGGAGCGCCGCGGCGGTGGTCAGGCCGCGTGGCCGGCTTGCCGTCATCGCCCGACCCGAACAGCTCGGCTCGATTCTCGATGCAATCGCCGGCCGCTTCGGCGATGCCGAGATGCTTGCCGTCCATCCGCGCCCAGACGCGGCGGCGATCCGCATCATTGTGCGGGCGGCGCTCGGCGCACGGGGAAGACTTGCCATCCGCCCGCCGCTGATGCTGCACGCGCAGTCGGGCAACGGTCCTGACGAGCGCAGTGAAATGATCACCAACGGGCTTGCCTCTCTGTTCGGAGATTGAGCTATTCTTGAGGCCCACATTGCTGTTGGCCGGGGAATCCCTACATGCCAGCAACCCATCGACCGGAGACCGTGCCCTCGTGAAACGACTTATCAACCGCCTGCTGCCGAAATCCTGGCGCTCCACCGTCGTCACCATTCCGGTCATCCGGCTGCACGGTACCATCATGGCCGGTGGCGGCCAGTTGCGGCCGACCCTGTCCCTGGCCTCCACCGCCGGCCTCATCGAGAAAGCGTTTTCCTACGACGCGCCGGCGGTCGCCATCTCGATCAATTCGCCCGGCGGCTCGCCGGTGCAGTCGCGGCTGATCTTCAAGCGCATCCGTGATCTGGCAACCGAAAAGGACAAAAAGGTGCTGGTCTTCGTCGAGGACGTTGCGGCATCGGGCGGCTACATGATCGCGGTCGCCGGCGACGAGATTTTTGCCGATCCGTCCTCCATCGTCGGTTCGATCGGCGTGGTGTCGGCCTCGTTCGGCTTCCCGGAACTGATGAAGAAGATCGGGATCGAGCGCCGTGTCCACACCGCCGGCCAGAACAAGGCAGTGCTCGATCCGTTCAAGCCGGAGAAGAAGGAAGACGTCGAACGGCTGAAGGCGTTGCAGCTCGAGGTGCACGGCACGTTCATCGACCTCGTCAAGGAGCGGCGCGGCACCAAGCTGAAGGACGATCCGGACCTGTTCACCGGCCTGTTCTGGACCGGCATCAAGGGCCTTGAACTCGGCCTGGTCGATGCGCTCGGCGACATGCGGACGGTGCTGAAGACACGCTTCGGGGAGAAGACCCAGCTCCGGCTGATCACGGCACCCCGCGGGCTCCTCGGCCGCTTCGGCCTATTCGGCTCGAGTATGGGCTTTTCGGTGCCCGACATCGCCGCCGCGGCCGCCAGCGGGGTGATCGATGCGGCGGAAGAGCGCGCATTATGGGCGCGCTTCGGGCTTTGAAAACCCGGCGAAACCGTCTAGCATAAGAAGCTCGAAGTCTTATGCATGTCGTTTTCCCAAAACCGGATCCACCTTTGGGCGACATGTATCAACCGACCTACCGGCCGCCTTCGCCGGCCCAGCGTGGGAGGAGTTTTGGCATGCCGCAGATCATTTTCTTCACCGTCGTTGGCGTCGCCGCCTATTTCGGCTACCGCACTTTCGTCCGCGAAGCCGAGCGCGTGACCGCCAAGGTGCGGCGCACCGAAAAGCAGGCGGCCAATGGCGCGATGGGGACGCTGGTCAAGGATCCGAAGACCGGCGAATACCGGCTGGCCAAGGACTGAGCATCATTTCACATGTGACTGACGCGGTGGACATCCACACCGGTTCACGCACCTGGCATGCGCACGCCAAGATCAATCTTGCGCTGCACGTCACCGGCAGGCGCCCCGACGGCTATCATCTGATCGAGAGCCTGGCGGTGTTCACCCGTTTTGGCGATAGGGTCGAAATCGCGCTGGCTGAAAATGATGATTTTGTCGTGTCAGGCCGCTACGCGCCGGCCGTCCCCGTCGACGCCAGCAATCTGGTGCTCAGGGCGCGCGATGCCCTGCGACAGGCGGTCGGGCAAGACAAGACCCCACCTGCCTCGATAAAGCTCGAAAAGAACCTGCCGGTTGCCTCCGGCGTCGGCGGCGGTTCGAGCGACGCGGCAGCCGTGCTGCGCGGGCTGGTTGAGATATGGAGCCTGGACATCGACGGCATCGAGCTGGCGCGGATCGGCCTCTCGCTTGGCGCCGACGTGCCAATGTGCCTGGCGGCTAAGCCGCTGGTAGCGCGCGGCATTGGTGACGAGCTTTCGATTGTGCCGGATTTTTCGGCGCTGGGGCTGGTGCTGGTCAATCCGGGCACGTCGGTTTTGACGGCCGACATCTTCGCAGCGCTTGCCCGTCGCGACAATGAAGCGCTACCGCCGCTGCCGCACAGCATCGACTTCCATAGCCTGCGCAACTGGCTGGAGATCACCCGCAATGATCTCGAGCCGGCAGCCATTGCGATGCAACCCGCTATCGGCAGGGCACTTTCCTGGCTTAACAAGGCTGGATCGGGTTTTTCACGCATGTCCGGGTCGGGCGCCACGTGCTTCGGCTTGTTCGAAACCGGCAATGTCGCCAAGCGCGCCGCCGCCGAGATCCGTGGTCGCCAGCCCGACTGGTTCGTCGCCGCGACGCGCAGCATCGCCTCGGAGGGAGCTGATGGCCAGAATTGACGAGAGCCGTTCCTTCATTCCCATACGCATCGCGGTGCTGACCGTTTCCGACACGCGCGGCCTTGCCGACGACAAATCCGGCCAGACGCTGGCCGACCGCATCGCCGAGGCCGGCCATATACTGGCTGCCCGCGATGTCGTCACCGACGATCGCGATAAAATCCGCGACCAGGTTTTGACGTGGTCGCGGGACAAAGATATCGATGTCGTCATCACCACCGGCGGCACCGGCTTCACAGGCCGTGACGTGACGCCGGAAGCGCTGGAGCCGATCTTCGAAAAGCGCATGGACGGCTTTTCGGAAGTGTTCCACCGCATCTCCTACGACAAGATCGGCACCTCGACGATCCAGAGCCGGGCGACCGGCGGCGTCGTCAACGCCACTTTCGTCTTCGTGCTGCCGGGCTCACCCGGCGCCTGCAGGGATGCCTGGGACGGCATCCTAAAGGCGCAGCTCGACTACCGGCACATGCCGTGCAACTTCGTCGAGATCATGCCGCGCCTGGACGAGCATTTGCGGCGCGGCAAATCGGCTCCGTAAAAGCCAAGGCCAAGCGCCGGTTCGACAGATGCCGCGCCAAGCCAGGCGCCGCGCTCGCCGGATGCCTGTCGGGATGAACTTCGGGTCGTCAGCTCTCAGCGGATGACCGGCTCGCCATGAAAGCGACGGCGCGACGGCGGCGATACGCCGAAGCCGACTTCCATCATCAGCCTCGGCGTGCGCGACGGCACAGTGCCCATGTGGAAGCCGAAGGGGTCCTCGACGAAACCTAGTCCTGCTTCTCCAGTCAATGTCACCGGGCTCTGCTCGCCATAGACATCCAGGACCTCTTGCGCGGCATGGCCGACGAGGAGGGTGAGCTGATGCTTGAGGCTGCGTCTTTTATGGCTGCCTCGCACATAGACGTGTGGACCGGTCTCGGCATCGACAGGCTTGAGGTAAAAAAAGAATTTCAGCATGCGCCAGTCGTCGAGGTCGAAATGATACTTGCCGAGCGAGGCAAGGTTCTTGTCGGCGTCCGAAGCGGCACCCGTCGGAAAACTCCACCAGACCCGCGTCGTGATCAGTTTTGCCTGACCGCCGAGATAGTGCGCGGCAATATCCAGAAGCAGCGGGTCGCGCTGGACGGCGAGCGCCGCCTCGCAATCGAGGATGCGCTCGAAAAAGTGCCCGCTGAGCAGCGAGCGGCCAAAGCGCTTCTCAGCTTCCGCATGTTCGTCCGGCATGAATTCGAGACGGCGGTCGAAATTGCCGAAGCAAGGCGTGCGCTGGGCGAAATCGGCGATCTCCTCATGGATATCAGACGGCAGGACGAGGCCCGAAAACAGCCCGTCGGTGCGCAGCGCTTCGACCACCGCTTCACGTTCGACACCGGCGAACATCGTATCCGCCGTATCGACGACCGGACGGGCGCGCTTTGCGCCCAGCCAATGCATGCGGCGCCCAGGCATTGTGCGCGCCAGCACAAACATCGGCAGCCAGGCAGGGTTTTCCCGCAGGTCCGTCAGATAGGTTGGAATGCGCACGGCGATACGCCGCAGCAGACTGCCGTTGCGCGCAATGGCCTCTAGGCTGGCCGTGCCGGATTTGTCGGGCGTTGGAAGGTTCATCGGGTCCTCGATATAAGGGCACCACCAATGCTGCATCGGTGTTCACCACTCGGCATGACCCAAACCCAACTCACCCGCTTTGTCCGGAAGCTAACCGCGTGTCAGATTTTGTGCAATGCACAATGACCAGAGCAGGTGCAAAAAACTCAGCGCGGAGAGCGGCGTTCCCGCTTCGCCGGCGCCATCCAAATCTCGGCGTCGAGCCGCTTTGTCGCGAGGCCGCGGGCGATGGCCTCGGCGCTGACGGCACTCCTGGCCGAGGCCTGACGCTTGCTGATCAGCAATCCGTCGGCCAAGGCACGGTTTGCGGAAAAGACGCGAGCCAGGAACGGCTTGCGGCTGCCGCGCGCCCGCGAAAACCGTGCCGCCATGGTTTGCCTGGCCGTATGGTCGACGACCGCGTCGATCCAGCCCTCCATCAATCGTGCGCCCGGCTCCAGGAGCAGCAACCAGTCCCCCTTGGCTTGCCGGATCCCCGTGGCGATGCCGCCCGTCACGTAGTGACAGCCGGCATGCTCGGCCACACGATGCGTCTGGTCGGTAGAGCCCGTGTCACAGACGATGACGTCACGCACCACGCCCTCAACCGCGCCGCCAATCAGCGAGGCGAGCGTGCGGGTAAGCCCTTCCTCGTCATTGCAGGTTTCGATGAGAACACTAAGCATCGTTAGCCGATAGCGGAAAGCGCGGCATAGCGCCAGTTATCCAGCGAGCCATAAAAAGTTCTTGCTTTGTTCTCATCAACAGAATAGGAATAATTTCATGAACAGAGCGATTCGACACAACACGGACAGTCCTTGGGAGCGGGCGAAGATGGAACAGATCGTGCGCGCCGACATTGCAGCTTTCGGAGCTGGACGGGCCGAGTTGGCCAATGCGATGATCGAGCAGAGTGGCGTGCGTGTCCGGCCGGACCGCAACCGCGGCAGGTCGGCAGGCATCAATCCGTCCGGTCGGTTCGAGCCGGTCAGCCGGCATGTTTTCGACGATGGCTGGAATTCGCTGGAAGAACTGCCGCCCTTCAAGACCGAAGTGCAGGTCGAGAAGCCGCGCACCATCATCACCCGCAACGAATCGCCCGATATCTCCTTCGATCGTTCGATCAACCCTTATCGCGGTTGCGAGCACGGCTGTGTCTATTGTTTTGCCCGGCCGACGCACTCGTTCATGGGTCTGTCGCCGGGTCTGGATTTCGAATCCAAGTTGTTCGCCAAGCCAGATGCGGCGCGCTTGCTCGACAAGGAGCTGTCGAAGGACGGTTACCAGCCACGAACCATCGCTATCGGCACCAACACCGACCCCTACCAGCCAATCGAGAAGCAATACCGGATCATGCGCGAGATCCTCGAAGTGCTGGAGGCGCGCGGTCATCCGGTCGGCATCGTCACCAAATCCGCTTTGGTGACGCGCGACATCGATATCCTGTCGCGCATGGCTGAGCGGGGGCTGGCCAAGCTGGCGCTGTCGGTGACGACGCTCGATCGCATGCTGGCGCGCACCATGGAGCCGCGCGCGTCGACGCCCACCAGGCGGCTGGAGGCGATCCGGCAGCTTTCGGATGCCGGCATTCCAGCGTCGGTCATGGTGGCGCCGATCATTCCCGGGCTGACCGATCCGGAGATGGAACGCATCCTCGATTCGGCACGCGCCGCCGGTGCGCGCGAGGCGGGTTATGTCGTGCTGCGCCTGCCGCTGGAGGTCAGCCCGATCTTCAAGGATTGGCTGCTGCGCCACTACCCCGATCGCTACCGCCACGTGATGTCGCTGATCCGATCGATGCGTGACGGCAAGGACTACGATTCGGAATGGGGCAAGCGCATGAAGGGCGCCGGTCCCTATGCCTGGCAGATCGGCCGGCGCTTCGAGATCGCAGCCAAGCGGCTCGGCCTCAATGCCGAACGGCGCACGTTGCGGACCGACCAGTTCGTTGCTGCTGCCAAAGACCAATTGCAGCTGACGCTGCTTTGAGAATGCAATTCACTGCGGCGGCTTGATCTGCCGCAGCACAGGAATCCCGTCCGGCCCGCCCCGGCCTGCAGACGGTGCCCTCCCGGTCCGGCGCCCCACCCGACCCGGAGGGACTTGCGGAGAATCGGAGCCGATGCGAACCTCGCCGCAACATGGCTCGCGCGCGTTCTGATTCTCCGCCTCTCTTTGAGATCATCGAGAAGCCCGACTTCTCCTTCGAGACGAAGGCGATGGCTGACGGTCTGTGGCCGGTTGCGGGCATGGATGAGGCCGGCCGCGGTCCCTTGGCCGGACCGGTGGTGGCCGCTGCGGTTGTGCTCGATCCCGCCAACATTCCTGACGGGCTGGACGATTCCAAGCGCCTCACCCATTTGCAGCGCGAGGCCCTGTTCCTGCTCATTCTCGGCTCCGCGCAGGCGGTCTCAATGGCCTCGATCAGCGCCGAGGGCATCGACGGCAGCAACATCCTAAAGGCAAGCCTGGAGGCGATGCGCCGCGCCCTGATCGGGCTGTCGGTCCAGCCGAAGCTCGCGCTCGCCGACGGGCGCGACGTGCCGCCAGGACTGCCCTGCGCGGGGCGCGCGCTGATCAAGGGCGACCAGCGTTCGCAATCGATCGCCGCCGCCTCGATCGTCGCCAAGGTGATGCGTGACCGCATGATGTGCGGCTGCGGCAACCATCACGACCGCTATGGCTTCGAGTCCCACATGGGCTACGCCACGGTCCGCCATCGCATCGCGATCGAGGCGCATGGTCCCGTGCCGCGGCTGCACCGCGTGTCGTTCGCGCCGTTCAGATTGGGCGGGACCGAAGTGGCGGAAGACGAGAGCCTGGTCGGATTGGAGTGAGCCACGGCGATGTCAGCCGATCTCCCCCCTTGAGGGGGAGATGTCGCCGAAGGCGACAGAGGGGGTCGGCTCGACTGGGCACGACGCCATTTTTCAGCATTGATCAGGCCAGCGCTTCATGCGCGGCGACCCCCTCTGGCCTGCCGGCCATCTCCCCCTCAAGGAGGGAGATTGCGCGCTCGGCCGCCTCGCCAATCTGGTTTCCCACAACAAAAAAGCCGCCAGGTTTCCCGGGCGGCTTTCGATGATTGGCTAGACGGATCGTCTAGTTCAGCTTCGACTTCACGTCCACGAGCGAAGCCTTGAACAGCTCGGCACCCGCCTTGGCGTCGATCTTGCCGGCGAGCAGCGTGCGTGCGGCCTCGACGGCGATATCGACGGCGCTGGCGCGGACTTCACTGATGGCGTCACGCTCGGCCTGGCCGATCTTCTGTTCGGCAAGCGCGGTGCGCCTGACGACATAGTCCTCGGTCTTCTTGTGCGCGTCCGCGGCAAGCATGTCGGCTTCGCGCTTGGCGGCGGCGACGATGGCGGCGGCCTCCTGCTCGGCTTCCTTGCGCTTGCGCTGGTATTGGCCAAGCAATTGCTGGGCCTCCTCGCGCAGCCGGCGCGCTTCGTCCAGCTCGTTGCTGATCCTGTCGGCGCGCGCGTCGAGCGCCTTGGCGATCAGGCCAGGTACCTTGATGTAGATTGCAACGCCGAGGAAGATAACCAGAGCTACCGTGGCCCAGAGCGTTGCGAGAGAGGTGTAGTCCATGATGCGCTCCTCACCGGGCCACGGATTTGACCGCAGCCGTGATCTCGGCCTTGCTGGCCTTGCCGCCGACCAGGGCCTCGACGATCGCCGAAGCGGTATCCTCGGCGATGCTGCCGACTTCCTTCATGGCATTGGCCTTGATGGAAGAAATGCGGGCCTCGGCCTCGCCAAGCTTCGCATCGAGCGCGGCCTCGACCTTCTTGCGTGCGGCCTCGGCCTCGGCCTTGGCCGCATCGTTGGCCTGCTGGCCGATCGCGTTGGCCTTGGTCTTGGCTTCCGCCAGTTCCTGCTCGTAGGCAGCAACAGCGGCGTCGGCCTCGCCCTTCAACTTGGCTGCCTGGTCGAGATCCTGGCTGATGCGGTCGTTGCGGACATCGATGATGCCCCCGACGCGCGGCATCACCACCCGCTTCAGGAAGAGGTAAAACAGCCCGAAAGTGATCGCCAGCCACAGTAGCTGCGACGGGAACGTCGCAGGGTCGAATGGCGGAAACGTGCCGTGCGCTTCGGCAGGCACGCTGGTGCCGGATTGCGTCTCGCCTTCCGTCGCAGCGTGGCTGGTATCGGCAGGCGCGGACTCTTGCGCGAAGGCAGATGTCACGAACATGGACTATCCCCGAAATTCGGGCCCGCCGCTTGCGCGGCCGACCCGTCCAATCTTCTCATGGCTTAGCCAAAGAGGGCTCAGCCGAACAGGGCCAGAAGCGCGATCAGAAGCGAGAAGATGCCCAGAGCTTCGGTCACCGCGAAGCCGAAGATCAGACGGCCGAACTGGCCATCGGCAGCCGACGGGTTGCGCAGAGCGCCCGCCAGGTAGCTGCCGAAGATGTTGCCGAGGCCAATGCCCGCGCCACCCATGCCCAGGCAAGCGATGCCGGCGCCGATGTACTTTGCTGCTTCTGCGTCCATTTGTTCAACTCCTTTGGATCTAAAAATTCCGTTGCGATTTCATCCGGCGCCAATGCTGGAAACTCTTGGGCCGGAAACTTTTGCTCAGTGCCCGGGGTGCAGGGCGTCGTTGAGATACATGCAGGTCAACACGGCAAAGACGTAGGCCTGCAGGAAGGCGACCAGCAGTTCCAGCGCCGTCAGCGCCACCGCCATTGCCAGCGGCAGAATCGAGCCGGCCACCCCGACCGCGCCGAGCGCGCTCAGGCTGACGACGAATCCGGAGAACACCTTCAGCGTGATGTGGCCGGCGAGCATGTTGGCGAAAAGACGAACCGAGAGGCTGACGGGGCGCGACACGAAGGAGATCACCTCGATCAGCACCACCAGCGGCAGCAGGAACACCGGCACGCCATGCGGCACGAACAGCTTGAGGAAGCCAAAACCATGCTTCATGAAGCCGTAGACGACCACGGTCGAGATCACCAGGATGGCCAGACCGAAAGTGACGATGATGTGGCTGGTGACGGTGAAGAAATACGGGAACAGGCCAAGCAGGTTGGCGACCAGCACGAACATGAACAGCGAAAACACAAGTGGGAAGAACTTCATGCCTTGCGTGCCGGCGGCATCGCGCAACATGTTGCCAACGAACTCGTATGCCATCTCGGAGACCGACTGAAGGCGGCCCGGAACCAGGCTGCGGCTCGACGTCGTGAGAAACAGAAACGCTGCGGCGACGACAACTGTCGCGACCATGAACAATGCCGAATTGGTGAATGACAGATCGTAGCCGCCGATGTCGATCGGAATCAGCTTGTTGATATGGAACTGGTGGATCGGATCGACCTTGTCAGCTGCCACGTTCAAACCCCGTCAATGCCGCGTACGGCCTCGTTACCACTACCGCCATGAAGCGCGGTCATTTCTTGTCGTCCTGGTCACGGCGCGATCTGTCGCCCTGTCCGAATTCTGCCACAACGCCCGCGGAACGCATCACATTGAGCACGCCGGCGCCAAAACCAAGCAGCAGAAACACGATCAGACCCCATGGCGATGTTCCCGCCAGACGGTCGATGATCCAGCCGATACCGGCACCCACCACCACCCCGGCGATAAACTCGCTGGAGAGTTTGAGCGCCTGGCCATAACCGGCCACACTGCCCGCTTTCGCGTCGTCTTTCCCCTCGAGCCGGTCCGGCCGCCTTGTCGCGAGCGATGCTTCAAGGTCACGCCGGCGGCGCTCAAGATCGTCGTCGCGGATGTCGGGTTCATGCTGCTTGCCGCGGCCGGTTTCTCCGGTTCCGCCTGGCCCATTCTTGTCGGCCATCGCAACCCCCCTGCCCGGTCAGACCGTCACCGTCCGTCCGCTTCTAAAGTCGCCGGCAACATAGTTAGAGGGTTTGCGCCCGTCAAGCCACGGGCGGAAGTTCATTGCCATGTATTTTAGGCAGCAAAATCAATGGATTAGAAAGGTGCGACATCGTGCCCGCCATGGTGACGGGGACGCACGGCGCGAATCCCCCGAGCAATGGCTCTTCGATCGACGGCGCGCCGTGCCAAAGATCAGCGATCTGTTGCGCGCTCAGCTCCAGCCGCCGCCATAGGTCCGATAGAAGATATGCAGGCCGATCTTGGTCATCTTCTCCATCGTGCGGGCCCAGCCGGGATGGACGTATTGGGCGTAATAGTGGGTCGACGATCCGACCTCAGGGATGAATATCTTGCCGGCGGTGACGGCCATGGCGATATCCTGGGCGGTCTTGTAGGCGGCAGGACTGTCGATGCGCTTCTTCCTGCCGTCGCAGGCAAAGGAGAACTGGCAACGGTTGAACCAGCTGTCGTTCTGGTAGACGACGCCGCAGATCGAATTCGGATAGGTCGGGTTGCGGACGCGGTTGAGTATGACCTGGGCGACGGCGGCCTGGCCACGTACGGATTCGCTCCTCGCCTCGAAATAGATGCCATTCGCCAGGCATGCCTGTTCCGGTTTGGAGAAGACACTGGCGGGCAGCGGGTTCTGGATCCACGAATGATCGCCCTTGACCATCGGCGGAATGAAGCGGCCCTCATTGGGCTGCTCGTCCTGAAGCAGCGCTTCGAACGGCGATGCCTTGGCATAATCGGGCTCGGACTGCGCATAAGCGGTCGCCAGCACGTCCGGATGGTCGTTGTTGACCAGTGCGGCAAGCATCGCCGGCACGCCGGGATCGGGCTTTTTGTCCTCGCGCGCATGGAATGCCGCGGCGATCTGGATTTCCTTGCCTTTGATCTGCGGCTTGGCGAAGGCCATCTTCAGGCCGCTGTCCATGCTGGGCCGCAGCAAGGAGGAGGTGCGCTCGAAGATCGAGCCGGCATTGAAGTTCTTCGGCGGTGCGACGGGCGACACCATGACGATGCGGCCTTTTTTGTCGGCGCGCATGACGCGATCCTCGTCGGGCGTGGCGCTTACCTTGCCGCCCTTGCCGCGAAAAGAGACGTTGCCGACGCCGGCCAGGTGGACACCCGATCCGGAGATGGACTCGGTGACATCGGAATCGACAAAGGGCATCTCGGCCGCGTGGGTCGAGCCGGCAATGGTTTTCTCGACGTAGGAATTCCAGCGGGTGTTCGACGCTTCGAGGCCGGAAACGAGGCTCGTCATGTCCTGGTAGGCGGCGACGGTCGGAAAGCCGATCCAGATGCCGAGACCGATGACCAACGGAGGCAGAAAGCCACGCCTCTCACCGGCAGCGGCGACAAGCCGCTTCAACACACGTCGATGCACGGAACTCTCTCCAGGAACGCTATAGACCCCACTGGAGAGCAAAATGATGCATTAACCTTGATGGGACGTTAACAGGTTCGATCGGGTTCTCCCGGTCTGCTCGAGGTCGTGGTTCCGAACTCGGGCGGTTTTGCGGCCGAAGTCAGGCCGGCCGCAGGAAGACCGGCCAGGCGGCAAGTGCGCAGATGGCGGCCGATAGCCAGACACTGGACCATGACCAGAGATGCAAGAGTCCCGGAATGACCACCGGCACGAGGAAGAAGCCTATGAAAACGAAGCTGTTGGCCAGGCTGAGCGCGGTTCCGACATGGCCGGCACCGGCAAGCGTGGCAAGCTCGGTATAGGCGACGCCGTGCCAGGCGGAGACCGAGACTCCTGCGACAATAAGCACAACGGGAAGGACCGCCATCAGCAAGAATTGTCCGCCTGACATGGCGGAACTGACCAAGACCAGCAGCCAAAGCACGGCGAAGGCAAATGCGCTCAGCGCACTGCACAGGCGAAGGAACTGGCGGCGGTTGCCGTGGCGGTCGGTGAAGCGGCCGCTCCAGATGCGCATGACCATGGCACCGATCTGCACGGCGGCGAGGCTCGCACTGATCGCTGCCGTTCCCAGACCGACGAAGTCGTGCAGGAACACGGAGGCGAAGGTGAGCACCGCCACCTGCGGAAGGCAGAGCAGGCCGATAGCAGTCGCGATGCGCCAAACGTCCAGATTGCGCAGCGGCGCCGGTCCGGCCATAGCCGCCGCAGCGGGATGGCCCTCGTCCGTCGGCGGCGGCTCGTGCAGCCAGCGCCACGCGAACAGGGCAGAGAGGGCGGATGCACCCGCCAGGACGCCGAACACGGCGGCAAAGCCGAAAGCCAGGGCAAGCGAGGGCAAAGCGAGCGCGCCAAGACCGCCGCCGAGCGGCACCGCCGTCTGCCTGATGCTCATGGCAAAGCCGCGCTCGTTTTCCCGGAACCAGCCCATGATGGCCCGGCCGCTCGAACCATTGACGCTGCCGCCGAGCAGCCCTGTGATGAGCAGGCTAGCGCAGAGCAGCGTGACATCGGGAATCCCGGCCCTTGTCGGTACAACCAGCATCGCCATGACGAAGAGCCACGCCGCCGTGGCGCCAAGCCCGGTCAGAAGCACGCGCCGATCACCCCAGCGATCGGTGAGCAGGCCCCATGGCAGTTCGCTGAGCGCAACCCCCAGACCCAGAAGGCCGAGGGCCAGACCGAGTTCGGCGTTGGCCAGATAATACCCCTGGCGCAGCACGACCGCCGTTGCCGGTATGCCGGCGAAGGTGGCCGAGAAGCTGGCATTGGCGGCAACGCCGATGCCGAGAACTTTCCAGCGATGGCCGGGCTTGAACGCCTTCCCGGCGGAGCCGGCAGCCGTGTCTTTCAAACGTCCCGGCGACTGTCGATCGGTGCAATTGACGATAGCGGACATGATTTGTTTCCCGTGCTTGGCCAGCGGCCTGGGCCTTGACGGTCTGTCTCTAGCGCCGTAGCTTCATCCTTAAAATCAGGAAGTTTTAAACCGACCATTCTGAAAATCGGGATTATGTATGCGACGCGTAACCTTCGATCTCGACGTTCTCCGCAGCTTCGTCACCGGCATGGAACTGGGCAGCTTTGCCAAGGCGGCCGACCGGCTTGGCCGGTCGACGTCGGCGGTCAGTGCGCAATTGAAGAAACTGGAGGAGCAAGCTGCGACGCCGATCTTTCGCAAGTCGGGACGCGGCCTCGCCTTGACCGAGGCCGGCGAGACCATGCTCGGCTATGCGCGCCGGCTGATCGAATTGAATGACGAGGCGGCATCCGCTATCTACGATGTCGAACTGGAGGGCTGGGTAAGGCTCGGCCTGCAGGAGGATTTCGGCGAGGCGGTGCTGCCTGACGTGCTCGGTCGCTTCGCCCGCGCCCATCCCAAGGTCAAGATCGAAGCCAGGATCGCGCGCAGCCACGAGCTTGCCGAACGGATCCTGTCAGGCAGTCTCGACATCGCGCTTGCCTGGCACAGCGGCGACACGCTGCCCTACAGTGAACATGTCGCCGATGTGCAGATGCGCTGGATCGGCCCGGCAAAGCGCATTGAGACCAGCCTGCGCCACGGTGAGCCACTGCCGCTGGTGGCGCTCGAAGCGCCATGCCTTTTGCGCACGGTTGCAACCGAAACGCTCGACCGCGCCGGCCTGTCCTGGCGAATGTCGTTTTCCAGCCCGAGCCTTGGCGGCATCTGGGCGGCCGTTGCGGCGGGGCTGGGGCTGACGATCCGCACCGATATCGGCCTGCCAGCCAGCGTCAGCGCGATGACGCCGGAGATCGCCGGATTGCCGGCGCTGCCCAAGCTGGCGCTATTCCTGTATCGCAAGGACGCTGAAGCCGAGCCAGTGGCGGCCCGCCTCGCCGACATATTGCTGGATGCAGCGCGGCAGGCACTGCCCAAAAGTGTGCAGGCCAGCGACAGCGGCTTGCGCGACGTTGCGTGATCGCCAGACGGGCGCCGACGCTCAATTGCGTTTCTTGGACCTGCCGGCGAATGGGTTGTCCGAAGTGCGCAGCGCAATGCGGATCGGCACGCCGGGCATATCGAAGGCTTCCCGCAGGCTGTTGGAGAGATAGCGGACATAGGATTGCGGCATCGCATCCGGCCGCGAGCACTGAACGATGAAACCCGGCGGCCGGGTCTTGGCCTGGGTGACGTATTTGACCTTCAGCCGGCGCCCGGCCACGGCGGGCGGCGGGTGGTGCGCCAGGATGCCTTCCAGCCAGCGGTTGAGCTTGCCGGTGGAAACGCGGCTGTTCCACACCTTATGCGTCCTGATGACGGCATCCATCAGCTTGTCGAGGCCGCGCCCGGTCTCGGCCGATACGGGCACGGCCTGAAGGCCCCGCGCCTGCGGCAGCAGCCGTTCCGTCTTCTCGCGCAATTCGGCCAGAAGCTCCTGGGGATGGTCGATCAGGTCCCATTTGTTGAAGGCGATCACCGGCGCGCGACCTTCGCGGATGATCAGGTCGGCGATCTGCAGATCCTGCTTCTCGAAGGGAATGGTGGCGTCGAGCACGATGATGACGATCTCGGCGAATCGGATGGCACGCAGGCCATCCTGCACCGACATCACTTCCAACTTTTCGTGAATCCTGGCCTTGCGGCGCATGCCGGCCGTGTCGAACAGTTTCAGGCGGCGGCCATGCCAATCCCAGTCGACGGAGATGGAATCGCGGGTGATGCCGGCTTCCGGTCCGGTCAGCAGCCGTTCTTCGCCGATCAGCGCGTTGATCAGCGTCGACTTGCCGGCATTGGGACGACCGACGACGGCGATGCGCATCGCCTTGGTATCGTCATAGCTGTGCTCGGCATCCGGATCGCCGATATCCTCGCCGATCAGAACCTCGCCGGCAGCGACTTCTTCGTCTTCGCCATCTTCATCTTCGCCGAAAGCACGCGCTTCGCCGAGCGCTTCGATCACGGCATCGCGCAAATCGGGCATGCCCTGGCCATGCTCGGCCGAGACCGGGATCGGCTCGCCAAGGCCGAGTTCCCAGGCCTCCAGCATGCCGCCCTGGGCACCTTTCGCCTCAGCCTTGTTGGCGACCAGCACCACGGGCTTGCCGGACTTGCGAACGATCTCGGCGAACGTCCGGTCGTCGGGCAGCAGGCCGGACTTGGCGTCGATGGTGAAGAAGATCAGGTCCGCCTCGCGGATGGCGATCTCGGTCTGCGCGCGCATGCGGCCCGGCAAGGTCGAGGCAGCCGCATCCTCGAAGCCGGCGGTGTCGATGACGTCGAAATGCAGGTCGTATAGCTTGGCGGCATGGACACGGCGGTCGCGGGTGACACCCGGCGTGTCGTCGACAAGCGCCAGCTTCCTTCCCACCAGCCGATTGAAAAGGGTCGATTTGCCGACGTTAGGTCTGCCGATGATGGCGGCTTTGAAGGTCACGACGCACTGCCCGACCCACGGATCAGCTCGGACATCAACGTTGCGCGCTCGCGGGTGTTGCGCGGGGCGCCGTCATCGGCGGCGATCTGGTCGAACAGCTTTAGCGCATCCTGGGTCTTGCCTTCCTTCCAGGCAGAAAGGCCGAGGGCCTCGCGCGCCGTATGGCGCAAGGTGTTGGTGTCCGATGTAAGCGCCTCGACACGGCTGGAGACGTCGGCGAAGGAGCCATGGTCGACAAGCAGGAGCGCTGCCCTGAGACGCGCCATGTCGCGAATGCCCTGGGGAATGGCGGTGTCGGCGGCAACATCGTCGAAATCCTTGACGGCGGCGGCGAAGTCGCCCTTGTCGGCCTTGACGGTTGCGCCGCGCATGCGGGCGAGCAACGGATAGGCGCCGTAGCCATCCTTCTCCAACTGATCGAGCGCGGTCAGCGCTTCATCGTTCTTGCCGTCATTGGCAAGCTTCAGCGCCTGCGAGAAGGCATCGCCAGAGCGGTTGGCGCGCGTCTCGTCCCAATAGCGATAGCCGACAAAGGCCGCAGTGCCGAGCACCACGAGGATCGCGAGGACAAGCAAGGCGGGACCGAAGCGGTCCCACAGCGCCTGCGCCTGGTCGCGACGCATCTCGTCGTTAACTTCACGGATAAAACTGTCGTCCGACATCGATCAAAACCATTCCTGCCCGGTCGGGCCTTTGTCAGCCCGCGTTTTAGCGAAATTTTGTCGGCATGGAAGGGGTTCAACCGGAAAATCGCCCATTCCCTGGGGCAAACGGATGTTTGCCCCGGGCGAGCAGCCGAAAAGACCAATCGCACCAGCGCCACATTTCGAGGATAGCCGGCTTCCAGACGTCTCCCCCCAAAGTGCAGCTCAGAAAAGCGCAGATCAGATTGCCGATGTACCTTCCGTTCCGTTTTGCTACTTTTTCCCTCGCTGCGCTCGCCACTGCCGGGCAGGCTCTGGCCGATCCGCCCGCGCCGCCAATGCCGGCAAAGCCCAAGCAGGCCGTCATCATCTCGTTCGACAGCGCCCGCGACATTTCGCAGTGGGAGCGTAGCCGGGCACTGGCAGAGCGCACCGGCGCGCACTTCACCTACTTTCTCTCCTGCGTCTTCCTGCTGTCGCCAGAAACACGCATGCAATACAACGCACCCGGCAAAAGCGCCGGCAAATCCAATATCGGCTTTGCCGCCTCGAAACAGGAAGTCACCGAGCGGCTCGAACAGATCGGCCTTGCCGCCTCCGAGGGTCACGACATCGCCGGCCATGGCTGCGGCCATTTCGACGGCAAGGACTGGAGCAAGGCCGATTGGCTGAAAGAGTTCAGTTCGTTCGAACACATTCTTGAGAACGCCTATGCGATCAACGGTGTTGCGCCCGAACCCCAGGGCTGGCGCAACTTCGCGCGGCATGCGGTGGTCGGCTTCCGCGCGCCGTATCTGTCGGCGAACAAGGCCCTCTACGAGGCGCTGCCGGCGGCCGGCTATCAGTTCGACGCGAGCGGCGTCTCGCAGGGGCCTGCCCGGCCGGTGGCCGGCAACGGCATCATGCAGTTTTCGTTGCCGCAGATTCCGGAAGGACCGAAGTCAAGGCTGGTGATCGCCATGGATTACAATCTCTATGTCAGGCATTCCGGCGGGTTCGAGCAGCCAGGCAAGTCGAACGAGTTCGCGAACCGCACCTATGATGCCTTCCGCGCCGCCTTCGACAAGCAGTATGCGGGCAAGCGCATTCCGCTGGAGCTCGGCTTCCATTTCGCGCTGATGAATGACGGCGCCTATTGGAATGCGCTGGAGCGCTTTGCCGGCGAGGTCTGCGTCAAGGCCGATGTCGAATGCATCAGTTTTCGCGACTATGTCTCGCGGCAAGACGCTGCCCCGAAGCAGGCTTCGGTCGGCGGCTGAGCCGCCAACCCGATTCGATTTCCAACCTCGGCCTTTAGGCCGGATCTTCAACGCCCTGCTTTGCCAGATAGCGCTGGTCGATGTCCGGCAGCGGCTCGCCGAGCAGGGTCGCCTCGAAGGCGCGCAGGCGTTTGTGGACCGATTGAAGCTCGACGATGGTCGACCAGGAGGTGAGCAGAAACTGCAGCGACCCCGTCACTTTACCGAATGCATTCGAAATCTGGTTCAGCGCGCCGAACGTTATCTTGTGCGCCACCAGCGACGGACCCAGGATCAGCAGCGAGAAAATGTTGTCGGCCTGCAGGTATGTGTAACGGACGACGTTGAAATAAATGTAGTGGAAATAGAGCCTGAAATAATTGTGACGAACATTCGCGAACAGCTCGGCAGTGGTGGCTGGCTGGGCCCTGTCTGCGTGATCCTCGCCGTAGACGAGTTCCTTGCGATAGGCGGCCTCTACACGCTGGTTGCGGAACTGCAGTCCCGGAAGCTTCAGGCCGGCAATCATGACCGAGATCGTTCCGAACAGACACCAGGCAAGGGCTGCGACCACTAATGGCTGCGGGATCGTGCCGACAATCGGCAACTCGCTGATGTGAGCCTGCAACTGGATCATGACCGGCAGGAATGCGATCAGGGTCATGATCGACTGGACGAAGCTGGAGCCGAGATCCTCCATGATCTGCGAGAACCGCATCGTGTCTTCCTGGATACGCTGCGAAGCACCCTCGATATGTCGAAGCCTACCCCAGTTCTCGACAAAATAGTTATTCATCGCCGTGCGCCAGCGGAAGATCCAGTGGCTGACGATGAAGGCATTGACCACCTGCACATTCATGCCGACCAACGCGAGCCACGAAAAATCTGCCAATCCGATATAAAATTCACCGTTCGTCGACTTTCCTGTCCCCGACATCAATCCCTGCACATAGTCGAAGAAAGGCCCGTACCAGGCATTGACGGCGACACTGACCTGCACATTGAAATAGATGAAGAACAGGATGACTGCGGTCATCAGGATCGACCAGCGCTGCCAGGGATGTGGCGAATACCAGCTCCAAAACGCATAGAAGACGGCCACGCAAAACGCGAAATAGAGATAAAACCATAGAAACGGCGGCGACATGAGAATGGCGATGCCGATAATGGGTGGCGCGTCAGCGGCAGCCGGCGGCAGTCCGAAAACCGCGCCCAATTGTTCACCACCGAAAAACCAGAACAGGATCGCCGCAAGGCTCCAGGCGGCGGCCGAAGTGAAGAAGAGCTTCGGCTGCGGGAAAAATGATACGAACACTGTGACGAATTCCTCGATCTAGGCGCAAATCAGCTGACTACGGCGGGCATAAAGTCACACATTAGTTGGAAAGAAAATGCCCGTGCCCGATGCCCGCACCGAGCAACCCCACAATCATGGCGATTTTGGCGCAGCCGACCATGTGAGGCCGCCGGAGACGACCAGCATGATGGCGGCGGCGATCGAGGCGAGGAAGAAATCGCCGGACATTTGCGCCAGAAATCCGGCGGCGACCGGACCGATGATCTGGCCTACGCCGAACACAGCCGTCATCAGGGCAAAGATCCGCCGCGGCGCGCTTGGCGCCTGCTGCCGCGCGGCCTGGAGGCCAAATGCGGTGATGGCTATGAAGGTGCCGCCGAGCAGCACGCCGCCGAGCAGCGGCCCGGTACGTCCGCCGATGGCGACGCTGGCGGTGACGCCGACGACCTCGATGAAGCATGCCAGCGCATAGGCGGGATAGAGGCCGGTCCGACCGGCGACCTTCTGCCAGAGCCAGGTCGAGGGAAAGCCGGCAAGACCGGCGACCATCCAGACCATGGCCTCGAAGACGCGGCTGCCGCCGCCTTGCCGGACGATGGCGACCAGGAATGTCGCCGTCACCACATAGCCGAAGCCGAACAGGCCGTAGGCGATGATGACCTTGATCAACGACCGGTCCATCTGCAATGCCGGCTCGCGGGCGACTTCGCCATTGGTGAGCGGACCCTCGTCGACCATCAGCGCCACGAGTACGAAACCGCAAGCCGAGATTGCCGCCGACCACAGCCAGCCCGCCGCCCAGCCGGCATGTTCGGTGACCAGCACCGCCATCATCGCCGCGGAGATTGCGATGCCGAGGCCAACGCCGCCGAAATGCCACGCCTGCAGGTCGCCGCGACCGGCAGCCGCGATATGGCTGAAAACGATGCTAGACATGAACACCATGACGAAGGCGCTGGCCAGGCCGGCCAGAAAGCGGACAACGAGGAAGGCGGCCATCATATCGGTCAGCCCCATCAGCGCGGCCAGGACCACACTGGCGCCGAGCCCCACCAACATCAGCAGGCGTTCGCGTCCATGCGCCCAGCCGCCCGCCGCCGCCAATGCGCCAATGAGATAGCCGAGATAGTTGGCGGAGGCGATCCATCCGGCATCGGCCGGCGACAGATGCAGTTCCTGCATCATGCCGGGCAGGATCGGCGTGTAGACGAAGCGGCCGATGCCCATGGCAACCGCCATGGCAATCATGCCGGCGAAGGTAAAACGGAGCGCTGTCGAGGTGGCTGATGTCATTGCAGCGCACAATAATTGCCGTGATCGCTGAAACAATCCGCCATCCGTTAGGCCAGTGCGATCCTCGCCTCGACTTTCCTCAAGCCGGACCGCCTGGCTCCCGCTCAGCAGCGCCCACCGAAACCGGTTCGCAATGAAGCGGTTTCATGCACGGTTCGCCGCGCCGTCAGCCTGAACGGCACGTCGCCGAGTTCGCGCTCCGACATGGTGTTCAGCACGGGATGCGAAAGCGGATCGGCCAGCCATCCCTGCGCCTCGCTCTCGCGGCGGGGCCCATATGCCGAACCTGCAGCGAAAAACACCTTCAGCGACGACGACAAGATCCTTAGCATTTTTGGCTCCGCGGGTCTGTCTTCCCTTGCATAAAATCTGCCGTTTCGACGGGTGTTTCAATTGAGATTTCGGCCGGGCCGGTTTAGAAAATCTCAATGACCATGCTCAACCGCGTCCATCTCAACGGCCTCCGCGCCGTCGAAACCGTTGCCCGTCTTGGATCTCTGGCGGCTGCCGCCAGTGAACTCAACGTGTCCGTCAGCGCCGTCAGCCAACAGATAAGCCGTACCGAGAAGCAACTCGGCCAGACGCTGTTCGAGCGAACGGCGAGCGGTCTCGTGCTGACCGAATTCGGCGCCCTCTTCGCGCCCCGCCTTGGTGCTGGATTTCGCGAGCTTGCCCAGGCCGTGGCGCTGGCCGACGAGGCCACGCAATGCACCCTGGTGGTTTCGGTGGCGCCGGCCTTTGCGTCAAAATGGCTGCTGCCGCGACTGTCGCGTCACTTCGCCCGGCATCCCAACGTACTGTTGCGCATCGACGCTTCGGTACGGCTGGCCGATCTCGATCATTCCGACATCGACATCGCCATCCGGCTCGGTGACGGCAAGTGGCCGGGCGGACGCAAGGAACTGCTCCTGGCGCAGGAAGTCTTCCCGGTCTGTGCGCCGGCGATCGCCAAGAAACTGAGGTCGATCGAGGACCTTGCCCAGACCTGCGCGATCACCGACGAGCGGGCGATGATCAGTTGGGACAGCTGGTTCGAGACGGCCGGTGTCCAGCCGGTCACCTTCCTGAAGGGCGCGCGTTTCACCGACCCGATGCTGTGCCTGGAATCGGCGATCGCCGGCCATGGCGTGATGCTGGGCTGGCAGTTGCTTGCCGCCGATGCGCTTGCCGATGGCCGGCTGGTGGCGCCTTTCGGAATCCGCGCCCAGAGCGGCCTCGGTTATTGGCTGGTGACCTCCTCCGCCAAGACCGAAAGCCGCAAGGTCCGGGACTTCAAGGCCTGGATCAAGGAAGAGATCGAGGCGACCATGGCGCAGTTCGGGTCTACGACCACGGGCGCTACCGGCGCGATCGCGGTGGAAACGACCGTGGCACCGGTCTATGTAAAGTCGGATATCAAACTACGACAGGCAGGATCATGACCACACATTCGCGCGGCGTTTCCGCATCGATCGACCCGGTGAAGCTCGACAGGCTGGCGGAGGTCGCCATCAAGGTTGGGCTGCAATTGCAGCCGGGACAGGATCTGGTGGTGACATCGTCGATCGCGGCACTGCCGCTGACCAGGCGGATCGTCGAGCATGCGTACAAAGCCGGCGCCGGACTGGTGACGCCGATCTTCAACGACGACGAGATGACGCTGGCGCGCTATCGCTTCGGCGCCGATGCGAGCTTCGACCGCGCCGCTGGCTGGCTCTACGAAGGCATGGCGAAAGCCTTTGCCGACAATGCGGCCAGGCTTGCCGTGCGCGGCGAGGATCCGTCGCTTTTGTCGGCACAGGACCCGGCGAAAGTGGCGCGCGCCAACAAGGCCAATTCGATGGCCTATCAGCCGGCGCTTGAGAAGATCACCGGCTTCGACATCAACTGGAACATCGTCGCCTATCCGGACCTCGCCTGGGCCAGGCAGGTGTTCCCCGGCGATGCCGACGATGTTGCGGTGGTGAAGCTCGCCGATGCCATCTTCGCCGCTTCGCGGGTCGATGTGGAGGATCCGATCGGCAACTGGAAGGCGCATAACGCAGCGCTGCGCAGCCGGACCGAATGGCTCAACGGCCATAATTTCCATGCGCTGCACTTCACCGGGCCGGGTACCGACCTGACCGTCGGGCTGGCGGACGGCCATGAATGGATGGGCGGCGCTTCGACCGCCAAGAACGGTATCACCTGCAATCCCAACATCCCGACCGAAGAGGTCTTCACCACGCCGCATGCAAGGCGCGTCGAGGGCCATGTTAGGTCGACCAAGCCCCTGTCCTACCAGGGCACGCTGATCGACGATATCTCAGTGCGCTTCGAAGAGGGCAGGATCGTCGAGGCCAAGGCTTCGAAGGGCGAGGACGTGCTGAAGAAGGTGCTCGACACCGATGAGGGCGCGCGCCGTCTCGGCGAGGTGGCGCTGGTGCCGCATTCCTCGCCGATTTCGGCGAGCGGGCTGTTGTTCTTCAACACGCTGTTCGACGAAAACGCCGCCTGTCACATCGCGCTTGGCCAGTGCTATTCGAAGTGCTTCGTCGACGGCGCCTCGCTCAGCCAGGACGAGATCGCCGCACGCGGCGGCAACAAGAGTTTCATCCACATCGACTGGATGATCGGTTCGGACAAGATCGATATCGATGGCGTCCACAAGGACGGCGCCCGCGTGCCCGTCATGCGCAAGGGCGAGTGGGCCTGACCCGTTTGCGGAGGGTCCGATGGCCTTCGATCTGGCGGTCAAGCGGATCTACGAGCCACCCGCGCCCGACGATGGGCAGCGGGTTCTGGTCGACCGAATCTGGCCACGAGGCGTCAGCAAGCAAGACGCCGCGCTGACGTTGTGGCTGAAGGAGATCGCGCCGAGCGATGATTTGCGCAAATGGTTCGGTCATGAGGCGTCGCGCTGGGCTGAGTTTCAGAAGCGGTATCGCGCTGAACTGGATGGGAACGGCGAGGCAGTGGACAAATTGCGCGGCCTGCTTCGCCACGGCAAGGTGACCCTGCTCTACGGCGCGCATGACGAGAAGCATAACAATGCGGTGGCGCTGGCGGCATTTCTCAGAAAGACGGATTGAAGGGCGCCCACAATCTGCAAGGTCGGCGATTGGCCGATCTCCCCCCTTGCGGGGGAGATGCCCGGCAGGGCAGAGGGGGGTGCTGTCCCGCCGACATGGCAACCACTCCCGGCAAGATGCTTCGACAGCTTTGCATCAGAATAATTTCTTCAAGGATGGCGATCCTTCGCACCCCCCTCTGGCCTGCCGGCCATCTCCCCCGCAAGGGGGGAGATTGGCAGCTTCGCAGTTCCGTTGGCTCTACTTTTCGCCTACCGCCTGCTCATAAACATCCGGCTTGAAGCCGACGAGGACGCGCTCGCCGACCTCCAGCAGCGGCCGCTTGATCATGGTCGGCTTTGTCAGCATCAGCGCCTTGGCCTTCTTTTCATCCAGGCCCTGCTTGTCCTTGTCCGCCAGTTCGCGAAACGTCGTGCTCGCCTTGTTGAGCAGCTTTTCCCAGCCGACCTTGCCAACCCAGCCGTCCAAGCGCTTGGCGTCCAGCCCATCTGCCCTGAAATCGTGAAACCGGTAGGCAACGTCATGGCCCTCCAGCCAGACGCGCGCCTTCTTGACGGTGTCGCAGGTGGTGATGCCGTAGATGGTGATCGTCAAAACAGTGGCCGCCCTTCGGATTCGAATCTGATCGCAGACTAAGGACGCTCAGCGCACTTTGCCAGCGGCCGCATCGGTGCCTCGGCGGGCTGTCCCGGACGCGCATGCAGTCGCGAGACGGCAATGAGGTCAACGACCGCCATTGCTGGTTTCTCCAAATCGCGCCGAACGAGCGGCTGGTTTGGAGTATGTTAAGACGATCTGAACCTCTCACATGGCGGCCAACACATCGTCTTGGCCGCCACCCTTATCTCCACCCAGCTCCGAAGCTCCCCAAAGCCGCTCCGGCCTCAATAGTAGAAGCGCTCTTCGGCAATCTTGCCGTTCTTGACCGTGTACAGGCCAACTTCATCCATGGTGACACGCTCGCCGGTAGCCTTGGGCGTTATGTCGAACTTGAAGCGCACCGCGAACTGGTCGCCGTTGATATAGGGCCCCTCGACCGAGCCGCCATGCACTTCATTGTTCTCCTGCCACCACTGGCCCTTCTGCCTGAGAGCCTCCTTGCCACGGGCGATGGCCATCGGCCCCTCCATGGCTTCGAGGCTGACGATATCGTCGGCATTGTATTTTTCGGCGGCCGCTTCGTGTTCGCCCTGCTTGAGCAGTTCGGTGAAATCCTTGGCAATTTCCGCGATGGTCATTTGTGTTCCTCCTGTTCCGACGCATTGCAACTAGGGGACAGGTTGCTGGCTTGCCATCGTCTGGCCGGTCGTAGCTGACACGTCATGTCAGGATGATATCGCGGGACCGGATCCCCGCACATTCGGTTGCGGACACGAGCCATTTCCGCGATCCTAGGTAAATGTGCAACCTCTACAACATCACCACAACGCAAGAGGCGGTCCGCCAATGGACACGCACACTGCGCGACGTCATCGGCAACCTTGAACCTTCGGTCGACATCTATCCAAATCAGGCCGGCCCGGTTGTTCGCAATACGCCAGACGGGACGCGTGAGCTGGCGAAACTGCTTTGGGGTTTGCCAACGCCGCCAGAGCGCATGAAAGCTAGGGCCGACTACGGCACCACGAACGTTCGCAATCCGCAATATTCGCACTGGCAACAGTTTGTCGGCGTCGAGCATCGATGCGTCGTGCCCGTGACCAGCTTTGCAGAACCCAGCCCCACACCGAACGACAAGGACCCAGAAACAGGAATCCAGCGCAATTATTGGTTTGCCCGAGACGAAAGCCGACCTTTGTTTTTCTTCGCCGGTTTTTGGACCAGTTGGCATGGCGTGCGGAAAGTCAAGGATGGTCCTGGTGACTTCGAGTTGTATGCCTTCATGACAACCAGGCCTAATGCGCTCATCGCGCCGATCCATGAGAAGGCCATGCCGGTGATCCTGACGACGTCGGAAGAGACCGAGGCCTGGCTGACAGCGCCATGGTCAGAAGCACGGCATTTGCAGCGGACTGCGCTCGACGACGCGTTGGTGATCGTCGAGAAACCAGCCACACAGATCAAGTTCCCGCAGCACGTGCCAGCCCAGGGATCACTTTTCTAAGTTGCAGAATCGCCGTGTCAGCCCCTTCTCAACCCTCGTCTCGCCAGATCACCCGGCGAACCATGCGGATCTCGACAAGGCGCCTGACACGAATTTTCAATCGTTCAGCAGCACTCGGAAGGATGATGTCGGCGTCAAGCTCGCGTAGTTTGCAGCGTTCGCACCGCATATGCCGTTCCACATCCCAAAAGGGGATGTCACCGACCAGCTTTGCGAGGTCGCCGGGCAGGTAGTGCCGAGTGATGTTGCAGTTCCGGCATCGGACGCGAACGAGTTGCCCGACGTCGTGCGCCAGGCAAAGAGTTTGCACATTTCGGCGCGGTCGGCTGCTAGGTTCCGGCATCGACCAGATTTAGGAATATATTCCATGGCAGTCAAATCATACTTAATTTCATGCGGCCGTGGACTGCTTGTGGCCGCCGAACAGCGCGAACGTTTGCTCCGATTGTTACGTCGATGAGCCTAGCCCGGCAGCAGGGGGCAGTTGGCGCCACGCCGCAGGCTGATATGCGCGACGTCGCCGACGCTGAATTGAAAACCCTCGGCCTGGCGCGGCGCGTCGATAACGACAGGTGCGCCCTGCCCGAGTTCGGCATGCAGGCGCAGCGTGCGACCGTGAAAGACGATGCTGTTGACACGCGCCGGCGCCGTGCCGATCGCGGCCTCGGTGGCCGCCAGCAGATCCTCCGGCCGCACGCCGACGGTGCGCATGGCCCCTTCAGCGGGAGCCTCGCCTGTTTCGGAGGTGGCTTCCAGCGGCAGAGCGCCGGCGGCGAAATGCAGGCGATCGCCGTCGCGACCAATGAAACGCGACTGCAGCAAGTTCATCGTGCCGATGAAGCTGGCGACGAATGTGGTGGCCGGCCGGTCGTAGAGTGTGGCCGGCGGTGCGATCTGCTCGATGCGGCCCTTGTTCATGACGACGATGCGGTCCGAGATCGACAGCGCTTCGGTCTGGTCGTGGGTGACCATGACGAAGGTGGTGCCGAGCCTCGACTGCAACCGCTTCAGTTCGACCTGCATCTGCTCACGCAGATGCGCGTCGAGCGCCGACAGCGGCTCGTCGAGCAACAGCACGCGCGGTTCACAGACAATGGCGCGGGCGAGCGCGACGCGCTGGCGCTGACCGCCCGACAGTTCGGAGACGCGGGCGCCGATCTTGTCGGCGAGGCCGACCATGTCGAGCGCTTCGCCGACGCGTTTTGCCTGTTGGCTGCCTGAAAGTCTGCGCAGCGACAGGCCGAAGCCGACATTTTCTTCAACATTCATGTGCGGAAACAGTGCGTAATCCTGGAACACGGTGTTGACCGGCCGGTCGTAGGGCCGCAGCGCCGTGATGTCGCGGCCGTCGAGCACCACCTTGCCGCTCGACGGGCTTTCGAAGCCGGCGATGACGCGCAGGCTCGTGGTCTTGCCACAGCCGGACGGGCCGAGCAGCGTGATGAACTCGCCGCTGACAATGTCGAGGTCGACGGCGTCGAGCCCGACGATGCCGCCGGGAAAGATCTTCGAAACCGCCTGCAGCCGGACGAGGGGATCAGGCGCCATCGCGAACCTCGGACGGCTTCGTGGTGTTGACCCAGAGGATCTGGCAGCGCTCGGTGCCCGGATTGCGGAAGGCATGCAAAAGCGTGCTCTTGAAGGCAAAACTGTCGCCCGCCTTCAGCACGTATCTTGTCGCATCCACCACCAGTTCGACCTCGCCCGACAGGACGAAGCCGAACTCATGCCCGGCATGGGCATAGGCCTCGGCTGTGCCGCCGCCGGCTTCCACCGTCACCAGCATGCCGGTCAGCGTCGCGCCAGGCGGCGACAGCAGCGCCTTGGCAATGCCTTCCGATTTGACCGGGATTTGCCGCCGGCTGCCGGCCCGTACACAATAGAGATCGTTGGCGGCATCGTTGCCGTCGGCGATCAGCGCCGACGGCTCGATGTCGAGGGCGGCGGCGAGCGGCCAGATCACCTTGACGCGCAGCGAGGACATGCCGCGCTCGATCTGGCTCAGTGCCCCGATCGACACGCCTGCCCTGGCGGCAAGATCGGCCAGCGACAGCTTGCGCTCGAGCCGCAGCGCCCGCACCCGCCGGCCGACCCGCACATCGGCATCGTCCTTCGGCTTCTCAGCCGCTTCGTCCAGCATGTCCATAGGTCGGTCCTTGTTGTGGTCACTTCACTGGCGCGGTGCTTCGCGGTTCTGCCTTCTCCCCTTGTGGGGTGAGAAGCGGTTCGCGCAGCGAACGAAAAGCCAATTGCTTGGCTTTTCGAGCTTCGAACGCCCTGAGCCTGCGAAGGGCCGGGCGTGGCTAGTCGATCCACCCTGCCGGGTCCCCGCTGCTTCGCAGCGTCCCGGCGTTCGCCGGCCTTTCATCGTGCCACTGGCACGATGAATTCGCCTACGCGAACCGGCTGCTCACCCCACAAGGGGAGAAGGGAAGATCTCAACTCAGCCGCCGGCCTTCACCTTCTCGAACATCTTGGCCAGCTCGTCATTCTGTTTTATCGGGCCGGTGAAGATGGTGGTCTTCAGCATCACTTCCGGGTCGGATGGCAGTTGCAGTTTCTCCAGTTCCTCATTCGGCACGGTGGCAAAGGCGGAACTCAGCGAGCTGCCATAACCATAGGACTCGATCAGGTATTTGCCGGAGTCGGCATCCAACCGGCTGTTGATGAAGTCGTAGGCGAGATCGACATTCTTGGCGTCCTTGAGCATGACGAAACCGCAGGCCCAGGTCAGCATGCCCTGCTTCGGCTTCATGAACTCGACCGGCACGCCCTGCTTCTTCAGCGAGGTGGCCGACGCGTTCCAGGTCATGGCCGCGACCAGCTGGCCGCTGGCCAGCGCTTGTTCGACCGAGGTCATGTCGGTGGTGTAGTTGGAGAGCAGCGGCCGCTGCTCGCGCAGCTTCTCGGCGACCTTGTCCATCTCGGCAGGCGTCATGTCGAACGGATTGACGCCGGCCAGAAGTGCGGCAACGATCGGCGTGTCGTGCACCGCGTCGATGGTCGCCATGCGGCCGGCATACTGCTTGTCCCACAGGAGGTTCCAGCTCGCCTCCGGATTCTTCACCAGATCGGTGCGGTAGAGGATCGAGGTGTTGCCCCAGTCCCACGGCACCATCCAGACCTTGCCGTCACCGGCCTGCAGGTCGGGCAGGTTCTTGAACACCGGGAAGATCGAATCCCAGTTCTTGATGCGCTTGGTGTCGATCGGCTGCAGCAGGCCTTCCTTGTTCCAGCGCGCCACCTTGTCATAGCAAGGGTGCGCAATATCGGGGCGGAAGCCGGCCTTGACCTTGGTGAACGCGTCGTCGTCGTCGCCGAAGATCGAGGCCTCGACGCCGTCGGGGTGCGCAGCCAGGAAGCTCTTGTTGAAATCGGGCAGCTCGTAGCCCGACCAGGTGAAATATTGCAACTTGTCGCCAGCGAAAGCGACGGTCGACGACAGCGCCAATGCCAGGGCGGCCAGGCCGGCCCGGATCGTCTTTCCAGATATCAGGTCGCCAGATTTCAGGTCGCCAGATTTCAGGTCGCCAAATTTCAGGTCGAATGCCATTGCAGTTCTCCTCTCTTGGTTTGTTTTGGTTGCAGTGGAACGGCGGGCGCCGCTGCGGCCAAGCCGCGATGGCGCAGGATTTCGGCTGCTGCCGCGATGACGAAGGACACCGCCAGGATCGACGTGCCCAGCGCCATGACCGTCGGCAGCGATTTGGGGAACCTGAGCTGGCTCCAGATGTAGAGCGGCAGCGTCGGCTCGGTGCCGGCCAGGAAGAAGACGACGATGAATTCGTCGAAGGAGATCAGGAAGGCCAGCATGAAGGCCGAGACGATAGCCGGCAGGCTGAGCGGCAGCATGACCCGCCGGAACGTCGTCCAATCTGAAGCGCCGAGATCGAGAGCCGCCTCGCGAATGGTTTTCGGGATGGCGGCGAAGCGGCTGCGCATGATCACCACCGTCGTTGGCAGCGCCACCAGGATGTGGCCGAGAACGATGGCGATGCGCGATGGCCCGAGGCCGATGAGGTTGATGAGGATGAGCAGCGATATGCCGACGATGACGCCGGGGATCAGGATCGGCAGCCGGGCAATGCCGCTAATGGTGACGGCCAGCGGCGAGCGGCCATAGAGATCCATATAGGATACGGTGATGCCGCACAGCGTCGCCCCCGTGGCGGCAATGACGCCGATGACGAGGCTGTTCAGGAGCGCACCGGTCAGCGCCGAATTGCCGAACAAAGTCGCGTACCATTGCAAGGTGAAGCCTTGCAGCGGAAACGCCGCCTGGATCGAGTTGTTGAAGGAAAACAGCGGGATCAGCAGCACCGGCAGATAGAGAAAGACCAGATAGGCGATGACATAGACGCCAAGCCAGCCGCCGTCTGCCTGCGTGCGCCGCCCCTTGCTCATGTGCGGCTGCCAAATCTGCGGTCGGCGAAGCGCGCGACCAGCACCACCCAGAGGATGACCAGCATGACGGCGACGGAGAGTGCCGCGCCAAACGGCCAGTCATTGGCCTTGCCGAATTGCGCCTGGATCAGCGTGCCGATCATGGTGCTGGCCGGACCGCCGACGAGAGCCGGCGTGACATAGTCGCCGACCGTCGGCACGAAGACGACGAGGGCTGCCGCCAGCACACCCGGCATCGAATTGGGCAGCACGACACGGCGGAAAGAGGTGAAGGGCCGCGCGCCGAGATCGGAAGCAGCCTCGATCAGCGATTTCGGGATCGTGTCCAGCGCCACATAAATCGGCAGGATGGCGAACGGCGCATAGGCGTGCGCCAGCGTGACGACGACGGCGGCCGGCGTGTTGAGAAAGGCCAATGTCGGCTCGGACCAGATGCCGCTTTCGATCAGCGCCGAGTTCAGCACGCCATTGTATGCGAGCACGATCTTCCAGGCGAAGACGCGCAGGAGATAGCTGGTCCAGAACGGCAGCGTTACCAGGAACAGCAGCAGGCCGCGTCGCCGGCCGGTGTGGAAGGCGAGATAGTAGGCGACGGGATAGGCGGTGACGACGGTGGCCAGCGTGACAAGCGCGGCAATGATCAGTGAGCGCAGTGTCACCGTCCAGTACAGCGGATCGGACACGACAGTTGCAAAATTCGCCACGGTGAAACCGGCGCCGAGCAGCGACCCGTCATTGCCGCGGAAGGCGAGGAAAAGCACCAGGCCGAGGGCAAACAGGATCAGCAGGAAGGTGACAAGCGCGCCCGGCAGCAGCATTGCGGCCCGGAAGCCCGATGACGACCGGGCCTCTGGCGCTGGTGCTGCAACGATGGTCGACATCGACCTGCCTGCCGAGATTTTGAAATTGGCTTAGAGTTTTTCATATTCATGAAACTGTCAAGCGGAATCCCAACCGAACCCCATCGGAATGAATTGCGGTGGTCAGCGCTCCAGCGCGTCGAGCAGGCGATACCAGGCGATGATCGAGGCGACGCCTACCTGCCGGAAGGCGTGGAATGGGATCGGCCGGATCGGTGAAAGCGGGAACGGCAATTGCCTCGCGTCACCACTTTGGAGATAGCCAGCGATACGCCCGCCAAGCGCTGTCATCAGGCCGACACCGCGCCCCTGGCAGCCGACCACGGCAAGCAGGCCCGGCTCCGGCTCGTGGATGTGCGGCAGGTGGTCCGGCGTCATCGCCACCCGGCCGAACCAGCGCTTCTCGATAGCGATTTTGGACAGCACGGGATAGAGCCGCCGCAGCGCCCGCTCGAGATGTGCCCAGTCACTGGTGCTCGTCGGCAAGGCCATTCGGCCACGCCCGCCAAGCACCAGCCGCCCGTCGGCGCTCTTGCGGTAGTAGACGAGAATGCGCCTGGAGTCCGACACCGCCTGCCCCTCAGGCAGGATCGTGGCTGAAAAGTCGGGTGGCAATCGCGCTGTCGCGATCTGGAACGAATGCAACGGCACGATCGTCTCGGCGAGACCGGGGATCAGACCATCCGTATAGGCATTGGTCGCCAGCACGACCGCTTTTGCCTGCAATTGCACCCCGTTCTCGGTTGAGATCCGCCAAACGCCGGCGCTCTTCTCCAACCGGACCACCTTCTGGTGTTCGGCGATTTTCGCGCCCGCTGCTGCGGCAATTCGTGCCAGTTCCGATGTGTAAGCAAGCGGATCGATGACGCCTGCACGGCGATCGAGCCAGCCGCCGAGATAGCCCTGCGCGCCGGTCATCGCCCTGATCTCCGTCGCGCTCAAAAGCCTGACATCGGCACCGCGCGCCCGCCACTGCCGGTCACGGTTTGCCGCGGCCTTCAGCGCGACCTCGGTGTGCGCCGCCTGGATCCAGCCATTGCGAACGAACGGCACTACCAATTTTTCGCCGCGGATCAACTCGAAGACGGCATCGGCGGTGGAGGCGGCGAAGTCGACGAGAGCCTGGCCGCGCTCCGGGCCAAAATGCGCCAGCAGCCATTCCGGATCATATTTCAGGCCGGGAATGACCTGGCCGCCATTCAGTCCTGATGCACCCTGGCCGATTTCGCCGGCCTCCAGCACCTGCACGGACAGGCCAAGGCGGGCAGCATGCAAGGCAGTCGACAGCCCCATGATCCCACCGCCGACAACGACGACGTCGGCACGTTCGCCGCTGGGAAAAAGTGATTGAAACGTCGAGGCCGCTTGCGACTTGCGCCAGATCAGATCGGAGAATGGTGCCGGCAAGAGGTTCACCTGAATGCGCTACGTCAGGTGAAAATCCTAGTCAGGATTTCACAGTTTTGAAAGAGCATTCCCAACTTTTGCCTCTGGACCAACGCCAGCAGACCTGTCGGACAATTGCAGTCCCAAGACGGGATAGACCTTTGACCGGAATCCGGTGAAAGTGCCGCCCCAATCCAGTCAGCCGCACTGCCGATCATTTCAGAGGACCGAATACCATGACGAACCAGACGCACCTGCCCACCGAGGGGCTTTTTGTCGGCCGCGTCAGCAGCGCCTCGCATCCGCTGGTGGTCACGGTGCGCGACGGCACGGTCTTCGACATCACGTCGCGTGCGGCGCCAACCATGCGCGACCTTTGCGAGTTGGACGACCCGGCAGGGCACGTCCGCTCGGCCAAGGGCAAACCGATCGGATCGCTCGATGACATCGCCGCCAACAGTTTTGAAACCAGGCGCGATCCGGCAAAGCCGTATTTGCTCTCCCCAGTCGACCTGCAGGCAGTAAAGGCCTCGGGCGTCACCTTTGTCGTCAGCCTGCTGGAACGGGTGATCGAGGAACAGGCGCGCGGCTCGGCGGAAAAGGCGGACGCCATCCGCGCCGACATTGCCGGACTGATCGGCCACGATCTGTCGAAACTAAAGCCCGGTTCGCCCGAAGCGATGGAGATCAAGGCCAAGCTCATCGCGCGTGGCGCCTGGTCGCAATATCTGGAGGTCGGCATCGGCCCCGATGCCGAGATCTTCACCAAATGCCAGCCGATGGCTTCGGTCGGCTTCGGCGCCGATGTCGGCCTGCACCCGGTGTCGACCTGGAACAATCCGGAGCCCGAGATCGCCATGATCGCCGCCAGCAGCGGCAGGATCGTCGGTGCCACCATCGGCAACGACGTCAATCTGCGTGACGTCGAGGGGCGTTCGGCGCTGCTGCTCGGCAAGGCCAAGGACAACAATGCCTCGGCCGCACTCGGTCCCTTCATCCGCCTGTTCGACGACACCTTCTCGATCGATGACGTCAAGCGCGCGGTCGTGCGCCTCAAGGTCGAGGGCGAGGATGGGTTTTCGCTGGAGGGCGCGAGCTCGATGGCCGAGATCAGCCGCTCGCCGGAAGAGCTGATTGCCGCCGCCATGGGTCCGCACCACCAGTATCCGGACGGGCTGGCGCTCTATCTCGGCACCATGTTCGTGCCGTCGAAGGATCGCGGCGAGAAGGGCAAGGGTTTTACCCACAAGGTCGGCGACATCGTCACCATCTCGTCGGAAAAATTCGGCGCGCTGGTCAACAGGGTGCGGCTATCGCCCGATTGCCCGCACTGGACCTACGGCGCCAGCCGTTTGATGCGGGAACTGGCGAAGGCCGATCTGATCTAGCACCTTTCGACACGCAGCCGTGGGTTCGGTTGTTGACGCTGGTCCGAGGAGTGGCCGCCGGCGTCATCCTCGTCAGTGCTGGTTGCGCTATCGCAGGTCGGGCAAACAGGACGACCCGTTCGGCTCAGTTCGACGCCAGTTATCCGACAGTCTGAAAAATCACATCAACTGATGCGATCTGATGGGAGCGCTGATGGCGCCCCGTCAGGCGCCAACTACATCTGCAGACGGAGGCTTGCCAATCGCCGAAAAAGGGAATGCTCTGACGGCGCTGGCAAAGACGCAATCCGGCGGTCGCCGGAACAAGGGACGGATTGAGAACTGACCATCGACAAACGGGAGGAATCAAATGCTGACACGGCTAAGACTCGTCCTATACGGCCTATTGGTGGCGCTGACGATTGTTCCGGCAGCGGCACAGGCCAAGACATTCTACTGGATTTCGCATGGCGGCCCGGCCGATCCGGTCTGGACCTACTTCCTGGCCGGCGCCAAGCAATGGGCCAAGGACACCGGCAACACCGTCAACACCTCGTTCCACAATGGCGATGTCGCCTCGCAGCAGGAAGCGGTTCGCGCCGCCCTCTCCGCCAAGGCCGATGGCATCGTCACCACGAGCCCCGATCCGGGCAGCCTGGTAGAGATCGTCAAGGAAGCGCGTGCGGCGAAAGTGCCGATCATCAATTTCAACACGCCGGACCCGAAAGCGGACTTCAACGCGTATGTCGGCGGCGACAATGTCACCTTCGGCAAGCACTGGGCACAATACCTGGTCGACAAGGGGCTGGTGAAGAAGGGCGACTTCGTCTGGATGCCTGTCGAGGTCCCCGGCGCCACCTATGGCGTCCAGGAAGAAGAAGGCATCAAGAGCGTCTTCGGGCCGCTCGGCATCACCTATGAAATCACCGAAGCCACGCTCGACCAGGCTGAAGTGATCAACCGCATGGTCGACTACCTCACAGCCAACAAAGCCAAGGTCAAGGCGATCATCGGCCTCGGCGATCTCGTCACCGGCTCGATCAAGCGGGTGTTCGACCAGGTCGGCATCAAGCCGGGCGAAATCCCGGTCGTCGGCTGGGGCAACTCGCTCGACACCACCCAGGAAGTGCTGAACGGCTACGTCAATGCCGGCCAGTGGCAGGATCCGCAGGCGACCAGCTATGTCGCACTCTCGCTCGCCAATATGGCCGCGAGCGGCATTCCTCCGGGCTTCAACGTCATCACCGGCGCGCTCTACGAGAAGGACACCGCGCAGGTCTACGACAACATCCTGTCCGGCAAGTAATATCCCGTGCCCAAACAGTCGCGATCGCCTCGGTGGTCGCGACTGGCTTCCTATTTTCGCCGAGCCGTTCACGCACGGATATGCAGGGCTCAGCCTTTCCACCCATATCGCGGGTTGCTCGTGGAAAATCGTTCGTTCATCCAACACTTCGTCGCACGGCCAGAATTCGGCCCCCTCGTGCTGCTCGTCGTCGAGATCGCCGTTTTCTGGGGCATCAACCACGACTTCCTGTCGCCGCAGAACATCTCCAACACGCTTGCCTTCACGGTCGAGCTCGGCCTGATCGCGCTGGCGATGACGCTGTTGATGACCTCGGGCGAATTCGACCTCTCGGTCGGTTCGCTGTTCGGTTTCTCGCCGGTGCTGATGTGGACGCTGTTCAACAGCGGCCTGACATCGCTGGAGGTCGGCTTTGTCGCCGCACTGCTGGTTGCCGGCTTCATCGGGCTGGTCAACGGCTGGTTCGTCACGCAGCTCAAGATCCCGTCCTTCCTGGTGACACTCGGCATGCTTTTGGTGGTACGCGGTACCGCCCTTTTCGTCACCGATGGCTTTCCGCAGCGCACCTGGAGCGCGGAAGGCAGCTGGCTGGCAGAGGCGCTGGTCGGCGATTTCTTCATCGGGCCGTTCCGCATCTACATGTCGCTCTTCTGGTTCATCGCCGCGGCCATCGCGCTCGGCTATGTGCTGACGCAGAGCCGGACCGGCAATTGGATCCAGGCGGCCGGCGGCAATCCCAATGCGGCGCGCGCCCGCGGCGTCAATGTCAGCGGCGTCAAGATCGGCCTGTTCGTGCTGTCGTCGGTCATGGCCTCGCTTGCCGGCGTCATCTCCTCGTTGCGCACCTCGGCTGCCAACCCCAACAGCGGCACCGGCTACGAGCTGGAAGTCATAGCCATGGTGGTGATCGGCGGTACAGCACTCACCGGCGGGCGCGGCACCATCATCGGCACCGTGCTCGGCATCCTGATCCTGCGCGTGATGCGCAACGGCATCGTGCTGATCGGCGTGCCAGGCCTTGCCTACAACATCTTCATCGGCGCGATCATCCTTGGCATGATGGCGCTCCATTCATGGCTGGAACGCCGGCATCAGGCAGGGACTTGAACCATGGCCGAGCCACTGATCCGCATGCAGAACATCCGCAAGTCCTATGGCCGCGTCCAGGCATTGGAGGATGCCAATTTCCATGTCAACGAACGGGAGATCGTCGGCCTGCTCGGCGACAATGGCGCCGGCAAGTCGACGCTGATCAAGGTGCTTTCGGGTGCCGTTCCATTGACCAGCGGCGATATCTTCATCCGCGGCCAGAAGGTGAGCCTGCGCAGCACCAGCGACGCCATCGCCCAGGGCATCGAAACGATCTACCAGGACTCGGCACTGGTCACGCAATTGTCGATCGCCCGCAATCTGTTCCTCGGGCGCGAGCCGCTAAAGCCACCGCGCTTCCTCAACCGGATGGACCAGGACGCGATGAACACGGTCGCCCGCGATCTGCTCAAACAGGTCGGCATCTCCAAGAACATACCGCCGACGACGCCGATCGGCTCGCTGTCGGGCGGCGAGCGCCAGGCGGTGGCGATCGCGCGCGCCATGCATTTCGACAGCGACTTGATCATCCTCGACGAGCCGACCAACAATCTCGGCGTCGCCGAAACACAGGGCGTGCTCAGCTTCGTTCGCAACGCCCGCGATTCCGGTCATTCCTGCATCTTCATCGCGCACAACATCCACCATGTCTTCCAGGTGGTCGACCGCATTGTCGTCATGCGCCGGGGCAAGGTGGTCGCCGACGACATCGACCCTAAGAAGACCAGCGTGTTGGAAGTCGAGCGGATCATCACCGGCATGTCGGACAAGGAAATCCGTGATGCCATTGCCGATGGCAAGCCATCGCACTGACTATCTGTGATGGACGGCAATCATCCGTCACCTCAGGTCGCATCGTTCATCTGGCGCGGCCTCGCATCGGCGCATAGGTTGCGGCATGAAAATCCACCGTCTCGGATATCGCCCGCAATCGCGGGCCGTGGGTTGCGGCATGAAAGCCACCGTCTCGGATATCGCCCGCAACTGCGGGCTGTCGACCGCAACGGTCGACAGGGTGCTCAACAACCGACCGGGTGCGAGTGCCGCCAACCGGCAGCGCGTCATGGAGGCGGCCAAGCAGCTCGGCTATCTGCCGGTCGCCGATCAGGTGACGCTGCCTTCGCGGCCCGCGCACCTCGAATTCCTGCTGCCGATCGGCAGCAATGCCTTTATGCGCGATCTTGCCGGGCATATCGAGGATTACGCCGCGCGCCTGCCGCTCGTCGCCTCGTGCCGGATCCACAACCTCGCCGGCATCTCGCCAAACGCGCTGCAGAGTGCCGTCGAAAATCTCTCGCTCAAGGCCAATGGCGTCGGTGTGATCGCCGTCGACCATCCGCGTACGCGCAACATCCTGCGCGACATCGTCGACGCCGGCATGCGCCTGGTGACGCTGGTGTCCGACGTTCCGGCGGCACCGCGCTCGGCCTATGTCGGCATCGACAACCGGGTGGCGGGACGAACGGCGGCGCTGTTGATGGGACGCTTCCTTGGCGGCCGCACCGGCCATCTGGCGATGGTCGTCGGCTCCCGCTCCTATCGCGGCCACGAGGAACGCGAGATGGGTTTTCGCTCAGTGGTCAATGAAGAGTTTCCCAACCTGACGGTGAGCAGCGCAGTCGAGATCAACGACGAGCCTGAGATTAGCTATGCCGAAACCATGAAGGCACTGCGCAACGAACCGGAACTGCTGGGCATCTATTGCGTCGGAGCCGGACATTCGGGCGTTGCAAGGGCGATCCGGGAAGCGAGGCCGAACCGCAAACCGGTGTTCATCTGCCACGACCTCACCAAGGACACACGCGGCCATCTGGTCGACGATCTGCTCGATGTCGTCATCGACCAAAATGCCAGGCTGATCGCGGAACAGTCGGTCATTCGCCTGCTCGGCTCAATTGCCTCCTCGGCGCCCTACCTTACCAGGAAGTTCATCGAACCGCGGTTGATCTTCAGGGAAAACATTCCGGTGCAGTGAGGTGGGCGACAAGGCACAACCCGGATTTGTACGACAATTGACACGGCAAATCTGCACAGCAGCTATGCAGGATTCATTATTGCCGAATCATTGGGCAAATCGTAGTTTCTGGTTGTCGGCCATCTACTCCTCCCAGATGCGATGCCGACGCTGAATGGGGTGCACCTCCTCCCGCACCACATTCGAAATCGAGCCCGCTGCCACCTCCTCCCGGCAGCGGGCTTTTTTTGTTCGGTCCTTGGAAATTTCCGGTGCAGCCTGCGTTGGGCCGGCGGTGATCGCCTCGGTCACACGACGGGCAAGACGCCAACAGTCGCGGTGGAAATCAACCGGCGGCGGTGCCCCGGAAGGAAACGATCAACCCTTCGGCCATGCGCACGAACTGCATGCTAGGACCTTCGTTTCCCACGGTCTGCACGCTGACACGCGCGCCCTCGAACAGCAGCGACAGCGTATCGGCGAGCAGTTCGGCCTGACCGATACCCGCATCCCTGCATAGCGTTACAAGGCGCTCACGCTGGGCTTCCTTGAGCTCCTTGATCACCAGCCTGGCCGGATGGTCCGGCTCGGTCAGTTCAGCGGCGGCATTGGCCATGTCGCAGCCACGACCGTCAGCATTGAGCATGGCAGCCGCCTTGCGAACCCAGGCATGCAGCTGGGCAAGCTTGTCACCAGGAAATTCGGCTTCAAATACATCCCACATAGCGCCGGCCTTGGCCGCATTGGCGCGCAGGCATTCGACGATCAGTTCGTCCTTGGATTCGAAGTGACGATAGAGCGTCATCTTGTTCGTGCCGGCAGCTTCGGTGATGGCGTCGACGCCGACGCCCTTGATGCCATGTTTGTGGAACATGTCGCGTGCCGTCTCCAGGATTCGCTCCCGGGGACGAGAGCGCTCCACGACGCCGTCTGTCATCATGATCTCCTTTCGTTTCCAAAAAACCCTCGGCCACCTCTTGACTAGGGTGTTACCGGTCTGTAACTTCCAGAATGTTACTTACTGGTAACACCTCTATCGTCCGTCGTCAATAACAAGGCCGTGAACTGGCCCTGCCAGGCGAAGGCGGATGAAAAACTGCCAATCATGCGGCCTCGGCCGGTGAAGAGATGAAAAACGGTTCGCGAGCATGGGCTGCGAACCGACAGACAAGGAGCCGGCCAATGCCACAGCGCCGCGATCTTACCATAGAGGAAGCCGTCCGGGATCCGATGATCCGGCTGGTCATGAAAGCCGATGGCGTCGATCCGCGCGCCTTCGAAAACATGCTGCGCTCACTCGCCGATGCGCAGCAGCGCGAGGTGCCGTTATTCCGTTCGCAGGATGAGTTCGGTGTCGGGCGCGCTCAACGGTTGTCCAGGGTTGCCAGTGCCTTCGGCAGGGCAACGGCGGCCGGGGAGGCGTGTGTGTCGTGGTAAACTTTTTCATCCATCGTCCGATCTTCGCCTCGGCGATCGCCATCATCATGGTGCTCGCCGGGACGATTTGTTATTTCCTGCTGCCCGTCTCCCAGTTCCCCGACATCACACCGCCGCAGGTCGTGGTCAGCGCCCATTATCCGGGCGCCAGCGCGCAAGTGGTGGCAGACACGGTAACGACGCCGCTCGAGCAGCAGATCAACGGCGTGCAAGGCATGACCTACATGTCGTCGACGAGCTCCAATGACGGCTCCTCGACCATCACCATCACCTTCGATGTCGGCTATTCGCTGAGCACAGCCGCGGTCGACGTCCAGAACCGCGTCTCGCAGGCAGCCTCATCGCTGCCGGCGATCGTCAACCAGGGCGGCGTGACGATCAAGAAGCAGAACCCGAACTTCGTCCTCATCGTCAACCTGACATCGCCGGACAGTTCCGTCGATCCGGTGGCGCTGAGCAACCTTGCCTATCTGCAGGTGGTCGATCCGCTGAAGCGGTTGCCGGGCGTCGGCGACGTGCAGATCTTCGGCGAGCGCCGCTATTCGATGCGCGTCTGGCTCGATCCCGACAAGCTTGCCAATCTCGGCATCACCGCGGTCGACGTGCAAAACGCCATCGCCGAACAGAATGTCCAGGTGGCGGCCGGCAAGATCGGCCAGTCCCCGGCCCCGGCTGGCACCGCTTTCGAGATGCAGGTCAATGCCGTCGGTCGCCTGAGCGATCCCAAGGAATTTGGGGACATCGTCGTGCGCGCCAATACCGGCACCGGCTCGCTGGTTCGGCTGCGCGACGTCGCCCGCATCGAACTCGGAGCGCTGCAATATTCGTCGTCCGCCTTCTTCGGCAAGGATCCGACCGTCGTGCTCGCCGTCTACCAGATGCCGGGTTCCAACGCGCTCGATCTGCAGCAGCGCGTCAAGGACAAGATGCAGGAGCTGTCCGGCCGTTTCCCGAAGGGCGTCTCCTATGCGATGCACTACGACACGACCCGCTTCGTCTCGGCATCGATGCATGACGTGCTGATCACGCTCGGCGAAGCGCTGGTGCTGGTCGTCGCCGTGGTGTTCATCTTCCTGCAAAGCTGGCGCACGACGATCATCCCGACCATCGCCATACCGGTTTCGCTGGTGGCGACGCTGGTCGTCATGGAGATGCTCGGCTTCTCGCTCAACATGCTCTCCCTGCTCGGCATGGTGCTGGCGATCGGCCTCGTCGTCGACGATGCCATCGTCGTGGTCGAGAATGTCGAACGACAGCTGGAGGCCGGGCTCAAACCGCTGGCGGCCACCAAGGCCGCGATGGCCGAAGTCACCGGTCCTATCATCGCCACGACGGCGGTGCTGATGGCCGTGTTCGTCCCTGTTGCCTTCATTCCGGGCGTCTCCGGCAGGCTTTACAATCAGTTCGCGCTGACGGTGGCGATTTCCGTCGGTATCTCCGCCTTCAACTCGCTGACGCTGAGCCCCGCGCTCAGTGCCGCCTTCCTGCGGCATCGCGGCGAGACGCAGTTCGCCCCGTTCCGCTGGTTCAACACAGGCTTCGACAGGCTGTCGCATGCCTATGCGCACGGCGTGCGCATTCTCATCCGCCTGCGCTGGATCATGCTCGGCCTGTTCGCGGCCGGACTGGTCGCCACCTACTTCGTCTGGCAGCGCCTGCCCTCGACCTTCCTTCCGGTCGAGGACCAGGGCTATTTCTTCGTCGTCATCCAGTTGCCCGACGGCGCTTCGCTGGAACGCACCGACGCGGTGGCCAAGAAGGCGCGCGACATCCTGCAGGCAACGCCCGGCGTCGAAATCGTCGGCTCGATCAGCGGCCTGAACTTCCTGACCAGTGCGGCTCAATCGAACTCGGCGGTCGAGTTCGCCATCCTGAAGCCATGGGAGGAACGCGGTCCCGATCAGAGCGCCTCCAAGCTCGTCGCCGACGTGCGCGGCAAGCTGATGCAGATCCCGGAAGCGTTTGCGCTGAGCTTCGATCCACCGTCGATCCCGGGTATCGGTACGACAGGCGGCTTCGAATTCGTCGTCGAAGACCTCACTGGTCGCGGCAGCGCAGCTCTCAACGACGCGACGCAAGCTGTGATCGCCGAGGCGCGCAAGCAGCCGGAGATCAATCCGCAGCAGCTGTTCTCGCCGTTCTCGACCTCGACGCCGCAGTTCAACTACGACCTCGACCGCAGCAAGGCGAAACTGCTCGGCCTTAACCTGCCGGATGTGTTCAGCACGCTGCAGATTTATCTCGGCTCGCTCTACGTCAACGATTTCAACCTGTTCGGCCGCACCTTCCGGGTGACCATCCAGGCTGACAAGGATGCACGTGCGGGCGCTGCCGACATTTCGCGGCTCTATGTGCGCAATGCCTCCGGCGGCATGGTGCCGCTCAGCACACTGGGCAAGCTCGTGCCGTTCGTCGGCCCGGAAACCGTGCCGCACTACAACAACAACGCCTCGGCCTCGATCAATGGCGGCGCTGCACCGGGCTTCTCCTCGGGCCAGGCGGTCGCCGCGATGGAACGGGCCGCCGCCACCGCGCTGCCCAGGGATTTCGGTTTCGAATGGACCGGCATCACCTTCCAGGAGCTCAAGGCAGGATCGATCGCGTCCGTCGTCTTCGGCCTCGCCATCGTCTTCGTCTTCCTGATCCTGGCGGCGCAGTACGAGAGCTGGGCGATGCCATTCATGGTGTTGCTGGCGGTGCCGCTCGCTCTGTTCGGCGCGTTCGTGGTGCTGTGGATGCGCGGCATGCAGATCGACGTCTACTCGCAGATCGGCTTCGTTATGCTGATCGGCCTGGCGGCGAAGAACGCGATCCTGATCGTCGAGTTCGCCCGGCGACGGCGCGAGGAAGGCTTGAGCATTGTCGAGGCGGCGATGGAAGCCGCCCGGCTCAGGCTGCGGCCGATCCTGATGACGGCCTTCGCCTTCATCCTCGGCGTGCTGCCGCTGATGTTTGCGACCGGCGCCGGTGCAGCAAGCCGTCAGTCGATCGGCACCACCGTCTTCGGCGGCATGGTCGCCGCGACCATCCTGTCGCTGGTGTTCGTGCCGGTCTTCTACGCGGTCATCGAACAGCTGCGCGAACGCCGCGGCAATGACGAGCCCGCTACTCAAGACAATGAGCCAACGACTGAGCACGCCTTCCCGCCCCTGGCGGAAGCGGCCGAATAAGATTGGAGACTGATCATGCGTAAATGGAAAATCGCTTTGGGAACGGCTGTCGCGCTGGGTGCGATCTCGGTGGCCAGCGTCCACCTGCTGGACATGGGCAATCTCAGCCTCAATGCCGGCACGGCCGGCGCCGCACCCGCCCCGGCGGCGTTCGTCATGCCGGTGCCGGTGGTCAGCGTCGTCAGGAAGACGATCCCGATCTACCTCGACTACGCCGCGCGGACGGAACCGATCCGCAGCATCACCTTGCAAGCCAGGATTCCAGGCTATCTGCAGGAACAGAACGCTGCTGACGGCGTCGACGTCCGGCAAGGCGATCTTCTCTACAAGATCTCGCCTGACGACTTCCAGGCCGCTCTTGACCAGGCGAAGGCGCAGGTGCAGCGCGACGTGGCAACGCTCGACTACGCCCGCTCCAATCTTGGCCGCGGCACCGAGCTTGCCAAGAGCGGTTACCTCGCCAAGGACGGCTTCGACCAGCGCACCAGCACCTTGCGCGAGGCACAGGCGTCGCTCGCGCTCAACCAGGCGGCGGTCCGCACGGCAGAGCTCAATCTGAGCTATTCCGAAATCCGTGCGCCGTTTGGTGGACGCCTCGGCCGCAACCAGGCCTCGGTCGGAACGCTGGTCAGCGTCGCCGGCACGGTGCTCAACACGCTGGTGCAGCTCGATCCGATCTACGTCACCTTCAATCCGAGCGAGACAGATCTGGCCGAGATCGAGCAGGCCCGCGCCAGCGGCCCGATCGAGGTCGAGGTCCTGCTTCCCGGCCAGACCGAGGCGAGCCAGAAGGGCGAACTGACCTTCATCGACAATTCGGTCGACCGTTCGACCGGCACCATCACCGCGCGGGCGACGATCGGCAACGGCAAGTTCACCCTGTTGCCGGGCCAATATGTTCGTGTCCGGCTGCATGTGAGGCAACAGGCCGATGCGCTCATGGTGCCGCAGACGGCGCTGGGCTCGAGCCAGCTCGGCAAATATCTCTATGTCGTCGGCAAGGGCAACACGGTCGACCAGCGGCTGGTTTCGCTCGGCCCGACGAGCGGCGATCAGGTCGCCATCTTAAGCGGCGTCGCCGAGGGCGATCAGGTCATCACGGGCAATCTGCAGAAGATCGGACCCGGAATGCCTGTATCTCCAACGCCGGAAAAGCCGGCCACCTGAACTCCCCCGTCAGGACCGGCTTCAGCGCGGCGCCCCGCCCTACACCAAGGGCGCGGGCGCCGCTTTCGTGAGCAGTCCCCCCAGTCAGGAATGGCCGAGACGCACCGACACCGGTGACATCGCGATCGGCCGGCCAGTCTCGGGATCGGCGCGGGCCATGACGCGGTGACCAACGGCGAGGCCCAGTCTCGCCGAGATGATCGCCAGGCCGGCGCCTTCGAAGAATTCATAATGGCTCTTGTTCGATTGTCGACAACCTGATTGGGTTGCTGTCTCTCTTACCGCGCGGCCTCGAACAGTGCCCGTTGAAAGGCGTTTGACTCGTCCCCACCATCGCAGCCAACGGAAAAGACACGTGCAGGTCCAAACCATCAAAGCCTACCACGTCGTGCAACCTTTCGTGGACGGGCCCTACCGCATGTCGAAGGGGCGCGTTGCCGATGCCTTCGACGCTGTGATCGTGTCCATTACCTCCGACAGCGGCCTCACCGGCTGGGGCGAAATGGCGCCGCTCGGCAATTTCTATTCGCCTGCCTTCGCGGCCGGCGTCCGCGCCGGCGTGGTGGAGATCGCCCCGCATCTGATCGGCCACGATCCACGCGGGCTTGCCAGCGTCGGGCGGCTGATGGACACGGTGTTCAAGGGTCATCCCTACATCAAGTCGGCGCTGGACATGGCGTGCTGGGATCTCGCGGCGCGCGCCGCCGACGTGCCGCTGGTGACGCTGCTCGGCGGCCAGGAGAGCGAGACGGCTGAACTCTACAAGGTCGTCACGCATGGCAGGGTCGAGGCCATGGCCACGCTGGCCAAGCGCATCGTCAAGGACGGCTTCCACCGGCTGCAGGTCAAGGTCGGCGGCAATGTCCACGACGACATCGAGCGCGTCACAGCGGTCGCCGCCTCGGTGCCGAAAGGCACGGTTATCTTCTGCGACGCCAATGCCGGCTGGACGCCCTACCAGGCGCGCCAGTTTGCCGACGCCACACGGGCCATCGACTATACATTCGAGCAGCCCTGCACGACGATCGACGAATGCATGTCGGTGCGCCGCTCGCTCGACAAGCCAATGGTGCTCGACGAGTCCGTCGCCTCGCTGGACGACATGCTCGACATCCACCGCAAGGGTGCTGCCGACGGGCTGACGCTGAAGATTTCGCGGCTCGGCGGCGTGAGCAAGACGCGGCAGATCCGCGATCTTGCCGTCGACCTCGGCTTCATGATCACCGTCGAGGATACTGGCGGCGCCGAGATCGACACCGCTGCGATGGCGCATCTGTCGCTGTCGACGCCTGAAGAGCGCCGGCTGCACGCCATCGCTTTCCATGAATGGGTGACGGTGCGCACGGCGTCGAACATGCCGCCGGTCACCGGCAGCCGCATGGGCATTCCGGACGGACCGGGCCTTGGCATCGACGTCGTTCCCGATCTCCTCGGGAAAGCTTTCTTCGAGGTCGGGCGCTGAGATGAAAATCCGCGGCATCAAAGCCGCGCCGATCAATTTGCGCCTTATGCCTGGGCGCTCGGCGAACTCGACGGGTTTTCGCCGACCGCTGTCGAGGTCGAGGATGGGCGCTTGATCGGAACATAGCGCAGCGCGTACCTTCCCGAAAGCAGGGAGGGCTATCGATGGATCTTTTCAAACTTGACGGCGATGTCGCGCTGGTCACGGGCGCCGGCAGCGGCATCGGCCAGGCGATCGCGATCGGGCTGGCCGAGGCGGGTGCCGACGTCGCCTGTTTCGGCCATGCGTCCAAAGGTGGACTGGACGAAACCGCGCACCGGATCACCGCACTCGGCCGCAAAGCGCTTGTGCTGACCGGCACGGTGACGTCTGAGAGCGATCTCGCGGCGGCGATCGATCGCGTCGAGGCCGAACTCGGTGCGCTGACCGTCGCCGTCAACAATGCCGGCATTGCCGGCTCCGAGCCCGCCGAGACGATGCCGCTGGAGACATGGCAGAAGGTGCACGAGGTGAATGTCGCCGGCGTGTTCCTGTCCTGCCAGGCCGAGGCCCGCAAGATGCTGGCGCGACGCAAGGGCTCGATCATCAACATTGCCTCGATGTCCGGCACGATCGTCAACCGGGGCCTGACGCAGGCGCACTACAATTCCTCGAAAGCCGCCGTCATCCACATGTCGAAGAGTCTCGCCATGGAGTGGGCCGACCGTGGGCTGCGGATCAACGTCATCAGCCCGGGTTACACCCTGACGCCGATGAACAAGCGGCCGGAGGTGGCGGAAGAGGTCAAGATCTTCAAGCGCGACACACCGATGGGGCGCATGGCGGCGCCGGAGGAAATGGTCGGGCCGACAGTGTTCCTGGCCAGCCGCGCCTCAAGCTTCGTCACCGGCCTCGACCTGATCGTCGATGGCGGCTACGTCTGCTGGTAGGCTTCGACTTCGCCTGCAGTCTGAATTTATACGTCCCGAAGGCGTTAGTCGTTGCGCGACATGAACCTTGGTATATATAATTTCATCCTGTGAAACGGTCTTGGCGAGATGGGGCTTGCTGGGCCAGCAGCCGAGAGCAATTCCAGCAAAAGTGCGAAGCGGTTTTGCGTCCGGAATTGCGTAAAAAAACAAACGAATAGAGCATGGAGGCGATCGTGTTTCGCCGGAAATGCTCTGGATCATGGGAACACCTTGCAGGGCGCCGCAGGACTGGCAATTGATCCGCAGATGATCGCTCCCGCGGCGATCCGTCGGCAGCCATGACGCTGAGACTCCCAGCATTTTCCATCATCACCAGAATTGAGCACCATCTTGCCTGTGTTGGCCAAAGCCAAGGCAGCAATTTGGCGCCGACGGGCTTGCGCAGGGACCAGTCTTTCCAACACAATCAAGAATAGCCGCAAGAAGGGAACCAACGATAATTTTCACACAGCTTGAAGGAGAACAAGCATGTCATTTCGAAGCCGGATCTCGAAACTTTCGATGGGTGCCGTCGCGCTCGCGACGTTAGGCCTGCTGACGCCGTCCGCCCAAGCCGCCGCACCGGAATCCAACGATCCGATCAAGATCGCGCTGTTCGACTGGACCAGCGTCAATCTGAATGCCAAGATCCTCGGCGGCATCCTGGAAAAACTCGGTTATACCGTCGAATATCCGACCGCCGACTACCTCTCCAGCCTGACCACCGGTCTCACCAATGGCGATCTCGATGTCGGCCTGGAATTCTGGGACACGACCGCAGGCGAGGCCATGAAGGCCTCCGATGCGACCGGACAGACCGAACGGCTGGGCAAGCTCGGACCAAAGGCCAAGGAAGAGTGGTGGTTTCCCGAATACATGAAGGAGAAGTGCCCCGGCCTGCCCAATTGGGAAGCGCTGAAGGACCCGAAATGCGCCGAGGCCTTCTCGACGGCGGAAACCACACCGAAAGGGCGTTATCTTGGCGGGCCGGTGACATGGGAAGGCTTTGATGACGAGCGCGTCGAGGCACTGAAGCTGCCCTTCACCGTCATCCATGCCGGCACCGACGCGGCGATGTTCGCCGAGCTGGATTCCGCCTATCAGCGCAAGGCGCCGATCATGCTGTGGATCTATTCGCCGCACTGGGCGCCGGCCAAATACAAGGGCGAGTGGATTGAATTCCCCGAATACACGCCCGAGTGCTACAACGACCCAAAATGGGGCGTGAACCCCGACGCCAAATATGATTGCGGCAAGCCGCATGGCGAGATCTGGAAATACTCCTGGGCCGGCATGAAGGACAAATGGCCGGTCGCCTACAAGGTGACGAAGGCCTACACGGTCGACACCGACGAACTCAACAAGATGAGCGGCGAGATCGATCTCGGCGGCAAGACGCCGGAAGATGTCGCCGCCACCTGGATCGCCGCCCACGAGGCCGACTGGAAAGCCTGGGCGCAGTAATCGTTCCAACTGGAAAAATGAGACCCGGCTGCTTGGTCAGCCGGGCCTCAATTCTTGATGTTCCAGAAGGACGTTTGAATGACGGACAAGACTGAACAGGGACCAAACGCCGCGGGCACGCCAAAGGATGCCCGCCCGATAAAACTTGCCTGCCGCAATGTCTGGAAACTGTTCGGATCGAATGCGGCCAACTTCATCCGAGAACGCGACGGCAAGGCCAGCATGGCTGAAGTCGCTGCTGCCGGACTTGTCGGCGCGGTGCGCGCCGTCGATCTCGAAATCCGCCAGGGCGAGATCTTCATCATTATGGGTCTGTCGGGCTCCGGCAAATCGACGCTGGTGCGCTGCATGTCGCGGCTTGTCGAGCCGACCCACGGCAAGGTCGAATTCGAGGGCAAGGACCTCCTGAAAATCTCGGATGCGGCACTGATCGAATTGCGGCGACACCGCATGGGGATGGTGTTCCAGAATTTCGCGCTTCTGCCGCATCTCAACGTGCTGGAGAATATCGCCTTTCCGCTCAGCATCCAGGGACAGGACCGGCCGACGCGCGAAGCACGGTCCCGCGAGGTCATCGAACTCGTCGGCTTAAGCGGTCGCGAGCATTTCTATCCGCGCGAGCTTTCCGGCGGCCAGCAGCAACGTGTCGGCATCGCCCGCAGCCTGGCGACCAAACCGGAAATCTGGTTCCTCGACGAGCCGTTCTCGGCGCTCGATCCGCTGATCCGCCGCGAGATGCAGGACGAGCTGATGCGGCTGCAGACCATGCTGCACAAGACCATCGTCTTCATCACCCATGATTTCGACGAAGCCATCCGGCTGGCCGACCGCATCGCCATCATGAAGGACGGCGAGGTCATCCAGATCGGCACGCCGGAGGAGTTGGTGGTCAATCCGGCGACCGACTATGTCGCCGAATTCACCCGCGACGTTGACCGCGCCAAGGTGATCTCGGCTCGCAGCCTGATGCGCGCCTGCGACGGATCCGAGCATGGCGGCACGGTTTCGCCCGATGCCAAGATCGCCAGCTTCTCGGCCGGCATCGTTGCCGCCGACAAGCCGTTCGCGGTGGTCAACGGCACCGGCAAGCCGATCGGCGAGGTGACGCCGCAAGCGGTGATCGATCTGCTGGCCGGCATCGACCGCTCGAGGGCTGGCGCATGACGGTGACGGCAAGCGCCCGCGAGGCAAAGGCGCGACCGATTCAGGTCTGGCTGCTGGTCTGGGCGTTCGCGCTTGCCGCCGTGCTTGTCGTGTTCCTGTTGCAGGACTGCCTGCCCTGGGCGGTCAATTATCCGGCAAGCGCCGTCGTGCCGGTCGCCGACTGGGTCAGCGCGCTGATGCGCTGGATCAAGTCGAACCTGTCGTGGCTGACCCGCTCGATCACCGCTGTGCTCGGCGTGCCGCTCGACTTCGCGCTTAACCTGCTGGCCAAGAATTTCAAGATCGGTCACGGCACTGAGGCTTATGTCCTGCCACGCCTGTCCTGGGTCGGCGTCTGCGCTGCCGCCTTCCTCGCCGGACATGCCGTTGGCGGCCGGAAACTCAGCCTGCTGGTTGGTGGCTGCTTCCTCTACATCGCGCTGTTCGGCCAATGGACCAGCGCCATGCTGACACTGGCGCTGATCTCCATCGCCGTGCCGTTCTGTATCGTCACCGGCCTGTTCGCCGGCATATGGGCATGGCGCAAGCCGTGGGCCGAAAGGCTCATCGTCTCCCCTGCCCTTGACCTGATGCAGACGATCCCGACCTTCGCCTATCTCATTCCGATGCTGCTGCTGTTCGGCAACAGCCCGGTGTCGGCGATGATCGCCACCGCCATCTTCGCCACCCCGCCGATGGTGCGCGCGACGATGCTCGGACTGTCGCGGGTGCCGTCCGAGATCGATGATTTCAGCGAGATGGCCGGCTGCACGGCACGGCAGAAACTGTGGCGGGTACTTTTGCCTTCCGCACGGCCGACGCTGATGGTCGGCGTCAACCAGGTCATCATGCTGGCGCTGAATATGGTGATCATCGCCTCGATGATCGGCGCCGGTGGCCTCGGCTATGACGTGCTTTTGGCACTGCGCGCGCTGAAGGTCGGCGAAGCGATGGAAGCCGGTCTCGCCATCGTGGCGCTCGCCATCGCGCTCGACCGGCTGAGCCAGGCCATCGCGCACAAACAGGCCAAGGGTCATGTCCATCGGGAAATGAGCCCGAGCCTCTGGCGGCGTTACCCCAATCTGACGCTGGCCGTCATCATCCTTGTCGTGACAACGCTGCTTGGCCTGTTCGTTCCGGCCTTCGCGGCGGTGCCGAAGGCGATCACCTTCACCACCGCACCGCTGTGGAAGGCGGCGGTGAACTGGGTGACGATCAATTTCTTCGACACGATCGAGGCGTTTCGCGTGGCGCTGATTCTCAATTTGCTGAACCCGCTGCGCGCCTTTTGCGAAGGGTTTCCGTGGCTGGGTGCCGTTTTCCTGCTCGGCCTCGCCGGCTATCGGCTTAGCGGTTTCCGCCTGGCGGTATTGGTTGCCGCTCTGACCGCCTTCTGCGCCATCACCGGCCTGTGGGAAAAAACCATGGCGACCGTCTATCTCTGCGGCATCTCGGCCTTCATCGCTTGCCTGATCGGCATCCCGATCGGGCTGATGGCCTCGCGCAGCGACCGCTTCGAAAAGATCGTCACCCCGATCATCGACACGCTGCAGGTGCTGCCTTCCTTCTGCTTCATCATCCCGGTGGTGATGCTGTTTCGGGTCGGTGATGTTACCGCGATGATCGCAACGATAGCCTTCGCCGTGGTGCCGGCGATCCGCTACACCAATCACGGCATCAGGCAGGTGCCGCCAGCGCTGATCGAGGCGGCCAAGGTGTCCGGCTGCACGCCGCGCCAGACCTTCTTTCGCGTGCAACTGCCGCTGGCGCTGCCGGAGATCATGCTCGGCGTCAACCAGACGATCCTGATGGCGCTGGCAATGATCATCATCTGCGCCATGGTCGGCACGCGCGATCTCGGCCAGGAAGTGTTCATCGCGTTGTCCAAGGCCGATTCCGGCCGCGGCATCGTCGCCGGCCTGGCAATAGCCTTCATCGGCATCGTCGCCGACCGGCTGTTCAGCGCCTGGACGGCGAAAGCCAGGGCGAGGCTGGGGTAGATTCGTCAGCGAACGAACGCAGAGCTTCATTTCCGGTCGTGGCCCAATGACCCGGTTAGGTCGGAATCCGATCCAATGCGACATTCGCCGTACTAGGCGTCTGCCTCGCGCCATATCCGGACCTTGCCGGTGATGCCGTGAATGTTAAGTCTCGGCTCCGATGCGGACGTTCCGCCCGAGTTCGAAGACTGAGAGCGACCGTTCTGCCAATGAGTGGCGTCCCACATCCCACTCCTTGCGTCCATTGGGAGAGGTCGTTGTGGACCAAGCCCTACTACCCGGGCTTGTGACAAAGCCGATCCAGCGCGTCTCGAAGTGCAGTGGCGGCATCGCCACGCTCGTCAGGGGACATCAGCTCCGGTTCAAGTTCCAGCCTGAAGTGCGGCAGCTCGGTTCGAACAGCACAACGAGCGGCCGCCAGATTGTCCTTCAGATCGATGACGCGGTAGGTGGCGACGGGATAGGCGATCCCCTTGACCTGGACGTGCCCCAACTCCTCACAGTCGATTGAGTCCTTCACTTGCGCAAACGTCTCGTAGGAAATGAGGATGGCCCCCGGCGGCGCCTCCTGCTCCAGGCGCGAGGCGAGATTCACGGCGCCGCCGATTATCGTGTAGTCCATCCGGTCCTCGCTGCCGAAGTTACCGACGGTGCAGTAGTCGGTATGGATGCCGATGCGACAGCGCAGCGGTGTTTCGATCCCCATGTCCCGCCAGACTTCGGCAAGCTCGCTAATCCGCTTTTGCATTGCAAGTGCCATCTGCGCGCAAGCCAGCGCGTCCTCCTTGACGCCGCGAGTCTCGGGATCGCCGAAAAACATCAGGATCGCGTCGCCGACATATTTGTCGATTGTCGCGCCGTGATCCGAAGCAATTTTCGACATTTCCGTCAGATAGTGATTGAGGAGTTGGGTGAGATCCTCGGATTCCATTTTGTCAGTGGTCTCGGTAAAGCCGGCGATATCGGAGAAGCATATTGTCAGTTTCTTCCGCTGGCTAGCGATCCTGACCTCCTGGCGGCCGGTGAATATCGAGCGATACACTTGGGGCGCCAGATACTTCGCCAGCTTGCTGGAAAGCGCCTCCAGAACCACGGATTTCTCGGCGAGGTTCTCCTCCCTTTGCTTCAGCTCAGTGATGTCCGAATAGACGGCGACCGTGCCGCCGGCGCTGATCCGCCGCTCGCTGATCATGACCCATCGCCCATCGCCTCGCCGCTGCACCCAAGGTTCGCCAGGGTTGCGGTGCCGCGAGAGGCGCTCGGCGACCCACTCCTCGACCCGCCCCTCGGCGTCCCTGATGTAGCCGCGCTCAGCGGACCGGCGAATGATTTGCTCGAATGTCGTGCCGGGCGTCAGTTCGGTCTCCAGACCGGTGTAGAGCAATTCGCGGTAGCGGCTGTTGCTGAGGACGAGCCGGTCCTCCCAGTCGTACAGAGCGAATCCTTCGGAGATGCTTTCGATGGCATCGATGAGCCGCTGACGAGCTTCCGCAACGTCGCGCAGATTCTTTTCCTCGATCTCGACAGCAGTATCCCGGAAGAGTCTCAGCGCTTCGGCCATGCGCCCGATTTCGTCGCTGCCAGCTGCGGGCAGCGGCGCACGAAGGTTGCCCCCCGCAATCGCGAGCATGCCCTGGCTCACGGCCCCCAGTCGGGCAAGGAGGCTGCGGTCGACATAGAGCCAGACAACCAGAACCGAACTCAGGAGGCTGAGGAAGGCGGAGCCGAGCACAACCGCGGTGCCGTAGCGCTGGACGAGCGCGGCTTCGCGACCGGACGCAGCGATCTCCTGGTCTGCCGTGGCGACCAGGCGATCGACGCCAGCGGTGAGATTGCGCGACAGTCGATTGTTCTCGGCCAGAAGCCTTTCGCCCTGTGCCAGGACAGCAAACTCGTCCTCCCGCGCCTTGGGGATGCTGTCCTCGCCGTCGGTCAAACCCTTGAATTCGTCGACACGCTGCCGGAAGCGGATCCGCAGCTTTTCGTCGATCTCCGTGGCAACCTTTTCAAGAGCAGTGAGCGAACGGCGTAGCGGAAAAAGGATCAACGCCAGGTCGCCCGGCGTCGGCGCGTTCGCGACCTTCACCAGCGCGTCGTTGACCGCCGAGATCTCCAGCTGCGCCTTTTGCTGGGGGATGTAGGCCGCAATCGCCTGGACCAGGTCGGCCATCGCCGCTGCGCGTCGATCAGGCGACAGCGACGTGTCGGCCGCGACCGCCCGCCATTGCGGGAGCCTGGAATCCATCACTAGGATGCCGGTGGCGACAAGGCGCTGGCTGCCGGTCGTCGTCGCGGCGAGGCGGTTCAGGAGTTCCTCCTTACGGGCTACCACGTCGAGCCGGGCGACAACAAGAGAGTCGAGCTCCTTCAGGTTGCGCCTCAGAACAATCGCGGCTTCCTCGATCTCGGCCAAAGGCACTGTGCCCGACGTGGCATCCCGGAGGTCCGTGCGCAGGGCCTCGAGGCGGGACATCTCGAGCGCGACGGCAGCCGAGACCTCGCTGTGCTGAGCCCTGCTTGTCGCTGCCAGCACCGATGGCGCGGCAGCAGCGACCCGTTCGGCCTGGCGCGACAGCTGGAGGGAGGCGAGCGCCGACGGCACTCGATCCGTGGTAATTCGGTCGACGACGTCGCCAACCTGGAGGAAGGCATAAAGCGCCGCAGCGGTTGCTAGCACCGCAAGGGCGCTGATCCCGAAAAAGGCGAGCAACAGCCGGCCGCGTATGCCGAGGCGTTCAAGCATCTCGGCGAGTCGGAACAGTCCGGCCACACTGGTCTTCATCAGACTAGACGTCTCAGCCGGCGCGCCGGCGATCAGCGAATCCTATTCAACCGGCACGTACTCTCCGCCGCGCCAGACGTACCAAACCCAGCTCTGCTTCGTGAGGTCGCCCTTGTCGTCGAAATCGACCCGGCCGATGACGGTGTCGAATTCCTGTTCGTGCAGTGCCGCAATGACGGCCTTCGGCTCCAGCGAACCTGCCTTCGAGACGGCCTGGGCCCAGACCTGGACCGCGCAGTAGCTCAACAGCGTGTAGCCCGCGGGTTCGAAGTTCTCCGCACGGAACTGCTCAACGACCGCGGCCGCTTCGGAGCTTCGCCTCGGGTCCGCCGGGAACGTGAAGAGGGTCCCCTCCGCCGCGGGGCCGGCGATCAGGGCAAATTCCTCGGTCGCCAAAGCATCTCCGGATATGAGCTGAAGCGTATAGCCACTGTCGTGTGCAGCGCGAGCAATCAGCGCAACCTCGGCATGATACCCACCCACATACAAGGCCGAGACGCCGGCGGTCTGCAACGTAGCGACCTCGGCCGAATAGTCGTCCTTCCCGGGAATGTATGCGTCGTAAACGGCCTCAGTCACGCCCCGCTTGTTCAGCTGCTTCCTGGTCTCGTCGGCGAGACCCTTCCCATAGGTCGAGTTGTCGTGGAGGATCGCAATCTTCTTGTTGCCCCAGCGATCGGCAAGGTAGTTGCCGGCGATGAAACCTTGCGCGTCGTCGCGGCCAATAGTGCGAAAGACATTGGCACGGCCCTGTTCGGTCAGCTGCGGATTGGTCGAGCCTGGGGATATCTCAACGACGCCCGCCTCCTGGTACACTTTTGATGCGGGGATCGAGGCCCCGGAGCAATAATGCCCGACGACGAGCACGACCCCGTCAGCCACCAGCTTCTTGGCGGCCGCCACAGCTTGCTCGGGATCGCAGAAGTCGTCGACCGAGATGAGCCTCACCTTCTGGCCGAGCACGCCGCCCGCCGTGTTGACGTCGGCCACTGCCATCTCCGCGCCGCGCTGTCCCTGCTCGCCGATCCAGGCGAGCCGTCCCGTCATCGCAGCCGAGACGCCGATCAGCACCTCCGCCCGCGCGGAGCTGAACACGGCCGCGAGAACTAAGATCGCTATGGCGATGATGCGGTGCATATGTGCACCCCCTTAGCTGTAGCTTACGCCAATCCCGTCAGAGCCGACAGCCCCTTCGGCAAGCGCGACTGTCTCCGGCTGCTATTGCAGCGCACATCTAATTTGGCGAAGCAATCATACACTGGAATGGCGTGTCGTAACCTCGTTCGCTGAGGTCGGAATCGCGCGCAATCCGGACGTTACCACTGACCGGAGTGAGCGTCGTGATTGGGTCAACTTGGGTCGTCCAGGCTCTCGGCGTCAAATGGCCGAGAAGGGCCGGGACTCGATCGTTCAGAATGATCGGGTTTTGACCCTAAGCCGCGGACTCTATTTTCGTTTTCTTATTTGACCATGATCTTTTCCGAACGGAGGTCAGCGAAGCAAAAACCGGTATCCACTTTTCGCTGATGCGACCCTTCGGTTCGGAGGCCGGAGCTACTCAGCCGCTACCCCCTCCACTTCCAGATAGCTCTCCATCGAATCGTCCAGTGCCTGGAGCCAGGGCGTATGATGCAGCGGTGCCATGGTGCCGGTCATCAGCGAGCGATAGGCGTGGTCGCGGAAACTCATAATGTCTTCGCCCTTGTGGTGCTCCCACTCCATGAAGGTCTGGTTGACCGCCTCGACGTCGAAACCGGGATAGTCGGTCTGATCCATCAATTCCTTGGTGTAATCGCCCTGGAACCAGATCATCTGCTCGGCGTCTTCCAGCGTTTCCTCACGCGCCCGCCATTTCGCGCCGTGCGCGGCCATCGCCTCGGCCGACGGCAGCTTGATGCGGCCCATGATCACGTCTCGCGCGTACCAGGCCTGCGCGTCGAACATGTTGAAGGTGTAGAACTGATCCTGCATGCCGATATAGGAGAGCTGCGGGTTCTTCTCCCACACGACGCCTTCATAGAGATCGAGCGGCCACATGCGATTGGCGGTCTTAAGCTTCAAATCGTCGGTGAGGAACGGGAAGGAATGCAGGTAGCCGGTGCACAGGATGATGGCATCGACATCTTTGGTGGTGCCGTCCTTGAAATGCGCCGTCTTGCCGACAACTTTCTGCAGCAGCGGCACCTCTTTCCAATTCTCCGGCCATTTGAAGCCCATCGGCTTCGAGCGGTAGCTGGTGGTGATCGATTTGGCGCCGTACTTGTAACATTGCGAACCGATGTCCTCGGCTGAATAGGAACGGCCGATGATCAGGATATCCTTGCCCTTGAATTCCATCGCGTCGCGGAAATCATGGCTGTGCAGGATGCGGCCGTTGAAGGTGGAGAAACCCTCGAAATAGGGCACGTTGGGCACCGAGAAATGCCCCGAAGCGACGACGACATTGTCGAACTCTTCCGAGTAGGTGACGTCATTGGTGCGGTCATGCGCGGTGACGGTAAATTTCTTCGTCTCGTTCGAGAAGGTGACCATGCGCACCGGGCTGTTGAAGCGCACCCATTTGCGCAGGCCCGACTTCTCGACACGGCCCTTGATGTAATCCCACAGCACGGCGCGCGGCGGATAGGAGCCGATCGGCCGGCCGAAATGCTCCTCGAAAGTGTAGTCGGCGAATTCCAGGCATTCCTTCGGGCCGTTGGACCATAGGTAGCGGTACATCGAGCCATGCACAGGATCGCCGTGCTCGTCGAGGCCGGTGCGCCAGGTGTAATTCCATAGGCCGCCCCAGTCCGACTGCTTTTCGAAGCAGACGATCTCGGGGATGTCGGCGCCCTTGTCGGCCGCCGACTTGAAAGCCCTGAGCTGTGCCAGGCCGGATGGACCGGCTCCGATGACGGCAACGCGACTTTTCATGGCAGGCCTCCCGATCTGATTTCGGCTTTTGTCTTGACGCGATCCCCAAGGGAAAGCGCAACCGGCTTTTCCCGGGAAAACCGCTTTACGCTTTTCATGGAATTGCTCTTACGAAACAAATTTCACTCACAGGACAATAATTGGCCCTTTCGTGCTGTCAACCGGCCGGTGCTGAAACAAGGTTGCACCGTGATGGATTTCCGAAAAAAACTGGTGCGGCCAAACGCGGGATCACGCGCATGCGCCTTCAGGCGACTTGCCGTCGCAGTTGCGCTGCTGTATCGGCAGCTGACATGTTCACCTAGAGTGAAATAAATCCCAGGAGTGCCGGGGCGACATGGCGAAGACAGTTTCCGATTCCAAGGCTGGTCCAGTGGCCGTGAAGGCCAAGCCGCTGCCAAAGGTCTCGGCCGACGGGAAAACCATCCGCGCGCCGCTGACGCAGAACCCGCACGCCATTCGCGACACCCGCGAAAAAGTGCTGGAGGTCGCGATCGGCCGCGAGGTGCGGGCCTTCCGCAAGAAGCTCGGCATCACCGTCGCTGATCTCGCGGTCGCCACCGACATTTCGCTGGGCATGCTGTCGAAGATCGAGAACGGCATCACCTCGCCGTCGCTGACGACCTTGCAGGCGCTGTCGCGGGCACTCGGCGTTCCGGTCACAGCCTTCTTCCGCCGCTTCGAGGAAGAGCGCAGTGCCGTCTTCGTCAAGGCGGGCGAAGGCCTCGATGTCGAGCGCCGCGGTACGCGAGCCGGCCACCAGTACAATCTGCTCGGTCATATCGGTTCCAACACCAGCGGCGTCGTCGTCGAACCCTATCTGATCACGCTGACGGAGGATTCTGATGTGTTCCCGACCTTCCAGCACGAGGGCATGGAGTTCCTCTACATGCTCGAGGGCGAGGTCGTTTACCGGCACGGCAGCAACCTCTACCCGATGAAGCCCGGCGACAGCCTGTTCTTTGACGCCGATGCACCGCACGGGCCGGAGCAGCTGACGAAATTGCCGATGCGCTATCTCTCGATCATCTGCTATCCGCAGAGTGCGGGTTAGCAGCTACGGCGCCTCTTTTGCAGTACCAGGCCGAAAGGTCCGAATTAGACACTGCAAGAACCGCAAGGTTCGAAGCGCTGGGCTGGACCATCCTGCGCTTCTGGAACGACGACGTTACCCACGATATCGACAATGTCTGCCAGCATATGTGGCTGGGCTGGGTGGCGCATCGTGAATCGCGCCAAAGCCGTGGTGGGACATTGGGCAAGGCCGACGCTCTACGGCGCCCCCCTCTGCCCTGCCGGGCATCTCCCCCTCATGGGGGGAGATTGGCAAACGTCCCCAGGAAAACTCAATCCGGCCCGAACCCCGGGCTCGTCGCGCTCCCATCATCGAGCTTCGACAACCACTCGACCAGCGCCGAACGGTAGCGCGTCAAGCCTTTGTAGTTGGCGAGTTCGTCGGGAAGGTCGCGGATGACGCGGTGCAGGCGCCGTGCCCATTTCGGCTGCGTCACCAGTTCATCCATCTTGATCAGATAGCAGCGGATTGGAAAGACGATGCCGTTCGAGCGCGGCAGGCGCCAGAAGCTCTGCAGTTCGACGCGCAGATGCACCTTGTCGCCGACATTTTCGGGCGTCACCGTCGCCCGGTCCGGTCCCCATTTGTGGTAGTTCTCCGGGCTCGTGTCGAGGCGCGGGTTGATGGTCATCGTCCAGTTCAGGCGCCGGGCCGGCTTGCCTTGCTGGATGTTGGTGAGGAATTTCAGCGCCCTGACAAAAATCCCCTTCTCATGCGCCAGTGGCACCGGCGCGTGCCATTCGAAGAAATTCATGCCGATGTCGAAATCGAGCGACCAGTCGGCCTGGGTGGTGACCATGCCGGCATCCATCCACAGATTTCCGTCGCGCTGGTCGAGGATGCAGAAATCGCCCTGGCTCTGCCGGGTGATGTATTCCATCGGGCCGTAAGGCAGCGTCGAGGTGTCGCCGAAGGTGAAGGTGTCGTCGATGCCGAGCGGGCGGTTGATCCAGCGCCAACGATCGCCGTCACGGGTCAGCGAGAAGTGCTCGGGATAGCCAAGTGCCTGCTGCTCCATCAAAAGTTCGAGCAGATCCCAGCCGGCCAGCGTCATGTGCGGCAGCGACTGGCAGCGCAGCGGATCCTCGGCCAGCACCAAGGCACGGTCGTGCATCTCGGCGACATAGTGCTCGTCGACGTCGATCAGGTTTTCCAACACGCTGCCCTTCGGCCCGACGACATGCGGCTCGATGTTGACCGCATACATGTAGGCGTCTTCGTGGAACGGGAACGGAAACCGCCTTATGTGCTCCGGGCTGTTCCTGAAGGTGAAATCGTCGCGGAACGTTTCCTTGCGAAAGGTGATGCCCATGATTTTCTCCTAGCGCTCCAGGACCAGCGACCGGCCCTCGAAGCGCGACACGCATGGCATGATCTTACAGCCCGAACGGTGCTCTTCCTCGCTCAGCCAGTGGTCGTTGTGGATGAACCTGCCGTCCGAAGAGATGACGTTGGTTTCGCACTGGCCGCAGACGCCGCCGCGGCAGAGATAGGGCGGATCGACGCCGGCCGCCTCGATCGCCTCGAGCAGGCTCTGCTGTTCATCGACGCGAATCGTCTTGCCGCTGACGGCAAGCGTCACGTCGAACGGCAACCCGGGCTGGGGCGCCGCGAAATGCTCGAAATGCACGGTCTCCGGCGGCCAGCCGAGGCTTGCCGCGCGGTCGCGCACCCAGCAGATCATGCCGGCCGGGCCGCAGACATAGAGATGCGTGCCGAGCGGCTGCGTCGACAGCAGCCGGTCGAGCTCGATGCGTTCCTCGCGATCGTCGTGATAGAGCCTGATGCGACGGCCGTAGCGCTCGCGCAGCACATCGGCATATGTGCCGAGCGATGCGGTGCGGCAGGTGTAGTGCAGCTCGAAATTGCCGCCTTCGGCCGCCAGCTGCGCGGTCTGCGCCATGAACGGCGTGATGCCGATGCCGCCGGCCAGCATCAGGTGCTTCCTGGCGCGCAGGTCGAGCGAGAACAGGTTGACGGGGTAGCTGACCACCATCTCCATGCCGGGGCGAACATGCCTGTGCATGAACAGCGAGCCGCCGCGGCCGACATCGTCGCGGCGCACCGAGATCGTATATTCGCGGGTGTCGAGCGGCGAGCCCATCAGCGAATAAGGATTGAGCCTGGTGCGCTCGCCGTCGCGCATCTCGACCACGACATGGGCGCCGCCGGAAAAGGTCGGCAAAAGCTCGCCGTCGCGGCGACGGAAATGGAAGCGGGTGACCAGGTCGTTGACCGGTACGACATCGCTGACCACGACATCGAGTTTTGTTGTTCCGGTGCTCATCGAAAAATCTCCTCCATCGGAGGAATCTCCGAGCGATCTTCCGCATTGATGCAGACGCCTTGGAAGGCGGCGATGCGCCTGGAATAGTGGTCGCGCACCAGGAGCAGCAGCCCGCAGTGCGCGCAGGTCGCCGGCTGCGTCGTCACATTCTCGGTGATGCCCTTGCAGTGCACGCACTGCATGCGCCGCGCCAGCGAGCCGCGGTGCTCGGTCTGGATCGAGGTGTGGTCGATGCCGGCTTCAAGCGCCACCTGCATCGCCTGGCCGATCAGGCCTTCGGTGCCGGCGAGATAGAGGCGCAGGCCCATATGCGCGTTGGCGAATGTCTGCCTGAGCCGTGGCAGCAGGCTGGCGAAGGACGGAGCCTGATGAAACTGTGCCGGTTTCAGCGCTTCGAGCGCGGCGATGTGTCTACCGTCAGGGCCAGGAATGAAGACGATTTCGACCCCGCCGAAGAACCCGGCCGGCGCGCCGCCGGCCATGTCCCTTATCGCCAGCGCCCCTTCCGCATCCGCGATAAATAGATGATGCTTGCCAGGCTGCGGAGACAGGGTTCCGTAAACCGGCCGGCTGATGATGCTTTTGACTGCCATCTAACTCTTCGTGCCTCGAACCCCTCGCCGTTGACTATGCCTCAACCTTTCGCCGTGCGCTTGGTCTTCTTGGGATCATCGAAGGGAAGCGGCTGCGCGGTGGCCTTGATGGCACCGCTCTTGTTGCGGATTTCGAGCTTGGTGTCCTGGACCGCGCAATCGACGTCGAGCCGGGCGATACCCATCGATTTCTCGACCAGCGGCGAATACATGGCGCAGGTCACCACGCCGACCTTTTTGCCGTCGCGATACACAGGCGCGCCTTCATCGGCCGGCTCCTTGCCGTCAAGCAGAACGCCATAGATCTTGAAGCGCTCCTTGCCCTTCAGGCGGTAGTGCTCCTCGGCGCCGCGAAAGCCCGTCTTGCCAGGGCTGACGGTGAAGTCGAGGCCGAGTTCCCACAGCGTGTCGCCGGGGCCCTCATTGTCGAACGGATACTTTTGGGAATTGTCGTAGGGATAAAAGAGCAGGTAACTTTCGACGCGCAGCATGTCGAGCGTGGTGAAGCGGCACGGAATGATGCCGGCGCTCTTGCCCTCGTCGAGGATCCTGTCCCAGATCGTGCCGGCATCCTGGCCGCGGCAGAAAATCTCGTAGCCGCGCTCGCCGGTGTAGCCGGTGCGCGAGATCATCACCGGAAAGCCGAACAGCTGCGTCTGCATGTGGTGGAAATAGTTGAGGTCGCGGATGCCCGGCACGTGCTTGGCCAGATAGTCGACCGATGTCGGACCCTGCAGCGACAAATCGTGCAGATTGTCGTCGAAGCGCAGCGAGACGTCGCGTCCCACCGAAGCGCGCTGCAATTCCTCATGGCCGGTGCCCGATCCGTGCACGACCATCCAGGCATTGGGGCCGGTGCGGTAGAGGATGCAATCGTCGGTGAATTTTCCCGCCTCGTTCAGCATGCAGGCATAGGCCGACTTGCCGGGATAGATCTTTTCGACATCGCGCGTCGTCGCCAGGTCGATCAGGTGCGAGGCGTGCGGTCCGGTGATGTGGACCTTCTTGAGGCCGGAGACGTCCATCAGGCCAGCCTTGGTGCGGATGGCGATGTACTCCTCGTCGGCATCCTTGTCGTAGCTCCACGCGGTTCCCATGCCGCTCCAGTCTTCGAGCTTCGAACCGAGCGCGCGATGGCGATCCGCCAGGGCCGAAAATCTCCAGGATGCCGTCATCCGCACGTCCTCCGCTTCGAAAAATCTTTTGCCGTTCCCCGCTCCCTGCGCAGCGGCGGGAGCTTTGGCCGAATATTGACCGCAAACGTCAGGGCGCCGCAATACCCATAAGCAATTAATTTCATTGTGAGGCAAAATCCGTTGCGCGAAGCAAACGGTTAACCCGGCGTAAATCGCGCTTGACAATTGCGGGATTCGGACGGAATTTATGAAAAAAATTTCACTCTCTTGAAAGAGGGCAGCGGGCGGCCAATTCGGGGTCGAACGTTGGGAAAAGGGGAAAACCGATGTCAGACATGCACCGGCGCATCGAAGCGCTGTACCGTTCCGACGTGCGCGGCTCCGCGCTCCTGATCGTGTGCCTGTGGGCGACGATCCTTTTCGTCCTCTTCATGACGTGGCCGTACGTCCCGAACGCGGGGATCAAGGCGGTCGTTGCCGCCGCCGCCGCTGCCGTGCTGATCTTCAACACGGCCGCCATCCTGGCGATGGTCAAGCACTACAAGGAAGACAAGGAATTCATCTACGGGCTCGATATCAAGAACGCCGACGCATTCCGCAACCGCAAGTCCTGAGGGGTAGAAGAGATGCCGCGCTACACGCCACCGGAGCAGAGCAAGGCCGGGCAGGTTTTCGACATCGCCGTCGTCGTGGTCGCCATTTTCGTGGCGCTGTGGCTGCCGCTCAAGCTAGGCCTTGCCGGTGCGGCAAAATCAATCGACGCGCTCGACGCCAAGACGTGGGAAGCGCTTGGCCAGAACCCGACCATGGCCTCGATCTGGGAAAAGCTCGGCTACACGCCCGAGACCGCGCATGACATCATCCAGAACCGCTTTCACTATGTCATCGACTGGCCGACGCTGATCATCATGGCCGCCGTGCTGATCGGCTATTTCGTCTTCCTGTTTCGCGCGTCCGACCGCGAATATCGCGACGTCATCAACGAAAAATTCGACGACAAGTAGAAGCTTCGACGACAAAAATTGGGGCACGCACCATGTGGACGGTACTCTCTTACGCATGCTGGGGCATCTCGATCGTGCTTGCCCTGTGGATGCTCTACGACTGGTTCAAGGTCGACACGACCTTCTCCGAAGAGGTGCTGACCTCGTCGCGCGAAGGTGAACTGGAAGCCGTTTCCGAAAAACACCGCATCTGAGTGGGGATTGAACAATGACGGTTACACTTGAACCGGCAATCCACGGAGACAGGGTTTCCCTGCTGCGCGTGCTTGGCCCGGCCCATGTCTGGGCGCTTGGCGTCGGCATCGTTCTCGTCGGCGAATTCACCGGCTGGAATTTTGCCGCCGACAAGGGCGGCGCGCTGGCCGCGCTGATCGTCTGCTGGGTTGTCGGGTTGCTCTACACCTCGGTCGCGATGATCGATTCCGAGGTGACATCGACCGTCGCCGCCGCCGGCGGCCAATATGCGCAGGCCAAGCACATCGTCGGACCGCTGATGGCGTTCAATGTCGCGCTGTTCCTGGTCTTTGCCTACACCATGCTCGAAGTGTCCGACGCCATCCTGCTTGGCGACACCATCGTCGCCAAGGCGGGGGTCGAAGGGCTGACCCACAATTCCTTCATCGCCGCGACCATCGTCGTGCTGGCGTGGCTGAACTATCGTGGCGTGCTGATGACGCTCAACGTCAACTTCGTCATCACCGCAATCGCCTATATCTCGATCGTTATCCTGTTCTTCTCGGTCAGCCCGTGGACGCAAGGCGCCGTGCTGAAGCTCAACGAACTGGTCACCCCCGGCAACGCCCTGCCCTATGGCTGGATCGGCGTCATCGCCGCCTTCCAGTTCGGCATCTGGTATTATCTCGGCATCGAGGGGACGACGCAGGCCGCCGAAGAAGTGCGCTCGCCGGCCCGCTCGCTGCCTTATGGCACCATGGCCGGCATGATCACGCTTTTGATCGCCGCCGCCATGACCTGGTATGTCTGCGCCTCGATGATGCCCTGGGAATATCTGGGCATCACCTATTACCCGTTGTGGGACGCGGGCAAGCTGACCGGCAGTCCGCTGCTCGAGAACCTGCTGTTCGTCGCCACGCTGCTTGCCGCGCTGGCCTCGGCCAATGGCTGCATCAACGATGCGGCGCGCGCCTGGTTCTCGCTCGGCCGTGACCGCTATCTGCCGACCTGGTTCTCGGCCGTGCACCCGAAATATCGCACGCCCTACCGCTCCATCCTGTTCCTGCTGCCGATCGCGCTGGCCTTCGCCTTCATCGCCGACCTCAACCAGGCGATCACCTTCTCGATCCTGTCAGGCGTGCTGCAATACACGTTCATGAGCATCAACATCGTCATGTTCCGCAAGAAGTGGCCGCTGGGCTCCATACGTCGCGGCTACACGCACCCGTTCCATCCGATCCCGGCCGTCGTGCTGTTTTGCCTGTGCGTGGTGACCTTCTTCGCCATTTTCCTCGGCTTCGGTTCGCAGCTGATCGCCATGGTCGCCTTCTACTTCCTGATCTCGCTGTGGTTCCACTTCTACCGGTACAGATTCGTGCGGCGCGGCGACCAGTTCACCATGCCGTGGCCGAAGCCGCAGGGGTATTGATGGGAGTAGGCCCGTCCGGACTCCGGGCGGGCCTGGCATGAGAACATGTCCGAGGTGACATCAGCACTGCTTGCCGGGGCCATTGTCCTGGCTCTCGTCCTCCACCTTGCCTGGCTGGCGCGCATCGGCCGCAACAGGGCCTCGGCTGCGCTCGCCGTCGAGCAGGGCCGCGTCCGCACAATCATCGCCGACGCAGCCATTGTCTCGGAGGGCACCGCCGGCGTCATCACCTGGCAAGGATCATGGAGAGGCCGGCGCGTGCAGGTACGCACCATCGTCGATACGCTGGCGACGCGGAAACTGCCGGCGCGCTGGCTCAGTGTTTCGGTCACCGAAGCGGTCGCCGTGCCAGCTACCTTCGACATGATGATGCGGCCGGGCTCGCCGACGACCTTCTCCAATTTCGATCACCTTGAGCATACTCTGCCGAAGGCCCCGGGATTTCCTGCCGAGGCGGTGCTGCGCACCGACCGCAGGGCGGCGCGCTTTCCCCAGGGCCTCATCGCCAGCCATATCGAGATCTTTGCCGAGGGGCGCGCCAAGGAACTGCTGATCACCCCGAACGGAGTGCGTATCGTCTGGCTGCTGGCCGAGGCCGAACGGGCACGCTACGGCGTTTTCCGGCAAGCCGAATTTGGCGGCACCACACTCGATCCAGCATTGATCGAAAGATTGCTGGTATCGGTATCGGCGCTGCGCGACGCCATCAACAAAACCGAACGGCAGGCCGCATGACCAGTTCCACCCCCTCACCAATCAATCCCTATCTGGTTCTCGGCGCCGCAATCGTGCTGCCGGCAAGCGGACATGTCATTCTCGGCGTGCCGGTGCGCGGCCTGCAGTTCCTCTTCTTCATGGTGATTCTGGCATGGGTCACGGCCAAGATCGCGCCGCCTGATGCCAGCTTCGTCGGCCGCCATGCCGGCGGCTTCCTGATCTATGCCCTGTCGATCCTCGACGCCTACAAGATCGCCCGCATCCGCACCGCCAAATGGGTTCACAATGCGCGGACGGGCAGCGACAATTCGCATGGCGGCATTACGCCACACACGTAACCAGAGGAAAATTTTTTTCATATCATTGAATTTCGTCAACGCATTCGATACACCATCTTATAGCTACAAACGTTGGGAGGCTGACATGTGTGGAATTGTCGGACTGTTTTTGAAGGACAAGGCGCTGGAACCCCAGCTTGGGGCGATGCTGTCGCAGATGCTGATCTCGCTCAGCGATCGCGGTCCCGACAGCGCCGGCATCGCCATCTATGGCGCGCCTTCCAAGAATGAGGCCAAGATCACCATCCAGTCAGCCAAGCCGGAGCGCGATTTCCGCGGCCTCGAGGCGGAACTCGCCAGGGCCATCGGCACACCGGTGACGATCGCGGTGAAATCCACCCATGCGGTCGTCAGGACCACGCCTGCCAAGATCGACGAAGCGCGCGAAACCATCCAAGCGCTACGCCCCGACATCCGCATCATGGGCGCCGGCGACGTTGTCGAGATCTACAAGGAAGTCGGCCTGCCCGAGGCCGTCGTCGATCGCTTCGATGTTCGCAAGATGACCGGCACGCATGGCATCGGCCACACCCGCATGGCGACGGAATCGGCAGTGACGACGATGGGCGCGCATCCGTTCTCGACCGGCGCCGACCAGTGCCTGGTGCACAATGGTTCGCTGTCCAACCACAACAATGTCCGCCGCGAGCTGATCCGCGAAGGCATGACCTTCGAGACCGAGAATGACACCGAGGTCGCCGCCGCCTATCTCTCGTCGCAGATGGCGCATGGCAAGAATCTCGGCGAAGCGCTCGAAGGCACGCTCTCCGATCTCGACGGCTTCTTCACCTTCGTCGTCGGCACCAAGAACGGCTTCGGCGTGGTGCGCGACCCGATCGCCTGCAAGCCCGCCGTGATGGCCGAAACCGACCAGTATGTCGCGTTCGGCTCGGAATATCGCGCGCTGACCAAACTGCCCGGCATAGACAATGCGAGGGTCTGGGAACCCGAGCCCGCAACCGTCTATTTCTGGGAGCACTGAGTTCATGCCGGCAATAAACCTTTCAATGACGACGGCGCACGTGCCTCGGGTCTTCGATCTCGACCAGCTGTCGCTGCGCGAACTCAACCAGGCGCTTCACAATCTGGCTCCCGGCTCGAATGAAACGGCCTGGGAGGTGCTCCATCCGAAAGGCAGTCATTCGGTCGCCGTTGGCGTCGACCAGCCTGTCGCCATCGATGTGCGCGGCAGCGTCGGCTATTACTGCGGCGGCATGAATTCCGGCAGCACGATTACCGTGCATGGCTCGGCGGGTCCCGGCGTCGGCGAGAACATGATGTCGGGGTCGATCACCATCAAGGGTGACGCCAGCCAGTATGCCGGCGCCACCGGCAGGGGCGGCCTGCTGGTCATCGAGGGCAACGCCTCGTCGCGCTGCGGCATCTCGATGAAGGGGATCGACATCGTCGTTCACGGCAATATCGGCCACATGTCTGCGTTCATGGCGCAGTCCGGCAATCTGGTGGTGCTTGGCGACGCCGGCGACGCGCTGGGCGATTCCATCTACGAGGCGCGGCTGTTCGTGCGCGGCAAGGTCGACAGCCTGGGTGCCGACTGCATTGCCAAGGAGATGCGGACCGAGCACCTGGAATTGCTGCAGGGCCTGCTCGACCGCGCCGGCGTCACCGGCGTCAAGCCGTCGGAGTTCAAGCGCTACGGCTCGGCGCGCACGCTCTACAATTTCAATATCGACAACGCCGACGCGTATTGAGGCAGCATGACCTACAGGAACCCGCCGACGACGCCGCGCAAATCCGCGACCTTCGACGACTATACGCTTTCCGAAATTCGCCGTGCCGCGGCGACCGGCATCTATGACATTCGTGGCGGCGGTGCCAAACGCAAGCTGCCGCACTTCGACGACCTCTTGTTCCTCGGCGCCTCGATCTCGCGTTACCCGCTCGAAGGCTATCGCGAACGCTGCGACACCAGCGTGGTGCTGGGTTCGCGTCATGCCAAGAAGCCGATAGAGCTGAAGATCCCGATCACCATCGCCGGCATGAGTTTTGGTTCGCTGTCGGGGCCCGCCAAGGAAGCACTTGGGCGCGGCGCGACGCTGGCCGGCACCTCGACCACCACGGGCGATGGCGGCATGACCGAGGAAGAGCGCGGCCATTCCAAGCAGCTGGTCTATCAATACCTGCCCTCCCGCTATGGCATGAACCCGCGCGATTTGCGCCGGGCCGATGCCATCGAGGTGGTCGTCGGCCAGGGCGCCAAGCCTGGCGGCGGCGGCATGCTGCTTGGCCAGAAGATCTCCGACCGCGTCGCCGAAATGCGCACGCTGCCGAAAGGCATCGACCAGCGCTCGGCCTCGCGTCACCCGGACTGGACCGGACCCGACGATCTCGAGATCAAGATCCTCGAACTGCGTGAAATCACCGACTGGGAGAAGCCGATCTACGTCAAGGTCGGCGGCGCGCGGCCCTATTACGACACTGCGCTTGCCGTAAAGGCCGGCGCCGATGTCGTCGTCGTCGACGGCATGCAGGGCGGCACCGCCGCGACGCAGGAAGTGTTCATCGAGAATGTCGGCCAGCCGACACTTGCCTGCATCAGGCCGGCGGTGCAGGCGCTGCAGGATCTCGGCATGCACCGCAAGGTGCAACTGATCGTCTCCGGCGGCATCCGCAACGGCGCCGATGTCGCCAAGGCGCTGGCGCTCGGCGTCGATGCGGTGTCGATCGGCACGGCTGCCCTTGTCGCGCTTGGCGACAACGATCCTCACTGGGAGGCGGAGTATAACGAACTCGGCACCACGGCCGGCGCCTATGACGACTGGCACGAGGGGCGCGACCCGGCCGGCATCACCACGCAGGACCCGGAACTGATGAAGCGGGTCGATCCCATCGCCGCCGGACGCCGGCTGGCGAACTATCTCAAGGTGATGACGCTCGAGGCGCAGACCATTGCGCGTGCGTGCGGCAAGAACAGCCTGCACAATCTCGAGCCCGAGGACCTCGTCGCGCTGACGATCGAGGCAGCCGCCATGGCCGGCGTGCCGTTGGCCGGCACCAACTGGATACCGGGGAAGAACGGCTTCTGATCAAGGAAAGGCCGAAGCCCACATGCTCTGGGGCCAACAATCGACAAAAAATGGGGAACTGCGGTGACACTTGATCTTGCTGAATTCGCAAGGGCGAAAAACGTCAAATACTTCATGATTTCCTACACCGACCTGTTCAGTGGCCAGCGTGCCAAGCTGGTGCCGGCGCAGGCGATCGCCGACATGCAAAAGGATGGTGCCGGCTTTGCCGGCTTTGCCACCTGGCTCGATCTGACGCCGGCGCATCCCGACATGCTGGCGGTGCCGGATCCGAATTCGGTCATCCAGCTGCCATGGAAGCCTGAGGTCGCCTGGGTCGCAGCCAACTGCATCATGGACGACAAGGAGGTCGACCAGGCGCCGCGCAACACGCTGAAGCGGCTGGTCGCGGAAGCCGCCAGTGACGGCATGCACGTCAAGACCGGCGTCGAGGCCGAGTTCTTCCTGATCTCACCGGACGGCAAGACGATCTCCGACGAATACGATACGGCGTCGAAACCTTGCTACGACCAGCAGGCGGTGATGCGCCGCTACGATGTCATCGCGGAAATCTGCGACCACATGCTGGCGCTCGGCTGGGGCGCCTACCAGAACGACCACGAGGATGCCAACGGCCAGTTCGAGATGAACTGGGCCTTCGACGACGCGCTGGCGACCGCCGACAAGCACTCGTTCTTCAAATTCATGGTCAAGTCGATCGCGGAAAAACATGGCCTTCGAGCGACCTTCATGCCCAAACCCTTCCAGGGACTGACCGGCAATGGCTGCCACGCCCATATCTCGGTGTGGGACAAGGCCGGCAAGACCAACGTCTTCGCCGACAATGCGATGGAACTCGGCCTGTCGGCGAAGGGCAGGAATTTCCTCGGCGGCATCATGAAGCATGCTTCGGCCCTGGCTGCGATCACCAACCCGACAGTCAATTCCTACAAGCGTATCAACGCGCCGCGCACCATTTCGGGCGCCACCTGGGCGCCGAACACGGTGACCTGGACCGGCAACAACCGCACCCACATGGTGCGCGTGCCCGGTCCCGGCCGCTTCGAACTGCGCCTGCCGGATGGTGCCGCCAACCCTTATCTGCTGCAGGCGGTCATCATCGCGGCCGGCCTCGACGGCATCCGCTCGAAAGCCGATCCGGGCAGGCGCTACGACATCGACATGTACCAGCACGGCCATACGGTGGAGGGCGCGCCGAAGCTGCCGCTCAACCTGCTCGATGCGTTGCGCGAGTTCGACAACGACAAATCGCTCAAGGCGGCGCTGGGTGAGGAATTCTCGTCGGCCTACCTAAAGCTGAAGCACCAGGAATGGAATTCCTATGCTTCGCACTTCACGCAATGGGAGCGCGACCACACGCTGGATATCTGACGACCCAGCGCGATGCGAGCGTCCTCGGAATGAACGTATGAAATATTCGATCTTCTCGCTCGCCCGCGCCGCCCTGTCCGGCCACAAGAACTGGCAACGCACCTGGCGCGACGCCACGCCGAAGGATCACTACGACGTGGTGATCATCGGCGGCGGTGGCCACGGGCTGGCAACCGCCTGGTTCCTGGCCAGCGAGTACGGCATCAGAAACGTCGCCGTGCTCGAGAAAGGCTGGATCGGCTCCGGCAATGCCGGCCGCAACACCACCATCATCCGCTCCAATTACGGCCTGCCCGGCAACACCGGCTTCTACGAACTGTCGATGAAGCTGTGGGAGCGGATGGAGCAGGACCTCAACTACAACACGATGGTCAGCCAGCGCGGCGTCATTAACCTCTACCACTCCGACGCGCAGCGCGACGCCTATGCACGGCGCGGCAACACGATGCGCATCAACGGCATCGATGCCGAACTGCTCGACCTCGCCGCGGTCAGGAAGATGATACCGTTCCTGAACTTCGACAATGCGCGCTTTCCCGTGCAAGGCGGCCTCCTGCAGCGGCGCGGCGGCACGGCGCGTCACGATGCGGTGGTCTGGGGCTATGCCCATGCGGCAAGCGCGCTCGGCGTCGACATCATCCAGAACTGCGAGGTCACAGGGTTCACTCGCGACGCCAACGGCAAGGTGACCGGCGTCGAGACGTCGCGCGGCAAGATCGGCGCCGGAAAGGTCGGCATGGCGGTCGCCGGAAGTTCCTCGCGTGTCGCGGCAATGGCCGGTTTGCGCCTGCCGATCGAAAGCCATGTGCTGCAGGCCTTCGTCTCCGAGGCGATCAAGCCGCTCATCCCTGGTGTCATGACCTTCGGCGCCGGCCATTTCTATGTCAGCCAGTCCGACAAGGGCGGGCTGGTCTTCGGCGGCGACATAGACGGCTACAATTCCTACGCCCAACGCGGCAACATGCCTGTGATGGAGGACGTCTGCGAGGGCGGTATGGCGCTGATGCCGATGATCGGCCGCGTGCGCCTGCTGCGCCAGTGGGGCGGCATCATGGACATGTCGATGGATGGCTCGCCGATCATCGACAAGAGCCCGGTGGACGGGCTCTACATCAACGCCGGCTGGTGCTATGGCGGCTTCAAGGCGACGCCGGGCTCGGGCTTCGTGTTCGCCCACCTTCTGGCGCGCGACACGCCGCACGAAGAGGCGGCGCGATTCCGCCTCGACCGCTTCCGGCGCGGTGCGATGATCGACGAAAAGGGCCAGGGTGCCCAACCGAACCTGCATTGAAGGCGGCCTTAGAACAGCATGCGCATTGTCTGTCCCTTCTGCAGCGAACGCGAACTCGGCGAGTTCACCTATCTCGGCGATGCCAAGCCGGTGCGGCCGGTTGCCGGTGCCGGGGAAGACGAGGTCTATGACTACGTCTATCTGCGCGACAATGTCGCCGGGGAGACCAGCGAATACTGGTACCATGGCGGCGGCTGCCGGGCCTGGCTGAAGATCACCCGCAACACGCTGACGCATGAGATTTCGTCGGTGGAACCGGCGGCGGGCGCTGGGGCGAGGCAGGTCGCGAAATGAGTTTTCCTGTCGAGACCATAGCCGTCGCGAAAAGCGCCAGCCCTCCACCTCCCCCTTGTGGGGAGGTCGGACCGCAGGTCCGGGTGGGGGGCGGTGCCGCGGGGGGGGCCCCCCCCCCGCGCCCGCCGCCCCCCCCCCCCCCCCCCCCCGCGGTGGGGGGGCCGTCCCGCGCCGGGGGGGGGGGGGGCCCGGTGCCGCACCCCCACCCCGCTGCTGCGCAGCGACCCTCCCCACAAGGGGGAGGGTAAGAGGCGGCGCAACCGTCTCGCATTTCATCGAACTCACGGAAAGCCGGCAATCGTGACGTCGTCCCAATCCCATCGCCTTACATCCGGCGGTCTTGTCGACCGCTCGGCGCCGCTGACCTTCCGCTTCGACGGCAAGACTTTCTCCGGCTTCCAGGGCGACACGCTCGCCTCGGCGCTGATCGCCAATGGTGTCAAGCTGGTCGGCCGCTCGTTCAAATACCATCGCCCGCGCGGCATCCTCACCGCCGGCTCGGAAGAGCCCAACGCGCTGGTCGAGCTGCGCACAGGCGCTCGGCGCGAGCCGAACACCAAGGCGACGACGACCGAACTCTATGACGGGCTGGAAGCCGCCAGCCAGAACCGCTGGCCATCGCTGCGCCACGACGTGATGTCGGTCAACCAGCTGTTCGCGCCGATCTTCGTTGCCGGCTTCTACTACAAGACCTTCATGTGGCCGGCGAAATTCTGGGAAGCGATCTATGAGCCGGCGATCCGCCGCGCCGCCGGCCTTGGCCGCGCCGCCGGCGTCGCCGATCCCGACCACTACGACAAGGCATGGGCGCATTGCGATGTGCTGATAGCCGGCTCCGGCCCGGCCGGTCTGGCCGCAGCGTTGGCAGCCGGCCGCTCTGGTGCCCGCGTCATCCTGTGCGAAGAAGATTTCACGCTCGGCGGCCGTCTGCTGTCGGACGGCGGCACGATCGATGGCTTGCCGGCAGCCGAGTGGCTGTCGCGGACGCTGGCCGAATTGGCTGATATGCCCGACGTCCGCATCGTGACCCGCACGACATTGTTCGGCGTCTACGATGGCGGCACCTATGGTGCGATCGAGCGGGTCAACGACCACCTGCCCTCGCCGCCCGAGCATCAGGTGCGCCAGCGCCTGTGGCGGATCGTGGCGAAGCGCTGCGTTGTCGCGGCCGGCGCCATCGAACGGCCGATCGTCTTTGCCGGTAACGACACGCCCGGCGTGATGATGGCCTCAGCCATGCGAACCTACATCGCGCGCTATGCAGCGACGCCGGCTAGGCGCATCGCGCTGTTCACCAACAATGAGGATGGCTGGCGTACGATCGAGACCGCGCTTGGCGCCGGACTTCAGATCGCAGCGGTCATCGACACACGGCCTGATATATCTCTAGCCCACCGATCGCTCGCTTCCAAGGGTGGCTTCGCGGTGCTGCACGGCTCCGTCAGTGGTGTCGAGGGCGGCAAGGACGGCGTCAGGAAAATCGCGGTGTCGCTGACGGGCGGCGCGCGCGCCGAGGTCGAAGCGGGCGGCCTCGCCGTTTCCGGCGGCTGGAACCCGGCGGTCGGGCTGACCTCCTACCATCGCGGCCGGCCGAAATGGCGTGACGACATCTCCGCCTTCGTGCCCGACGGCGCGCCACCCGGAATGGTTGCCGCCGGGGCCGCCAACGGCGACTTCGGACTCGGCGCCTGCCTGAGCCAGGGATTTGCCGCCGGCGCGGCAGCGGCGCGTGACGCGGGGCACAATGGTATGGCGGGTGCCACTCCTGTCGCCGACGACGAGGCCTTTTCGCTGACGCCGCTCTGGCATGTCGCCGGCAAGGGAAAAGCCTTTGTCGATTACCAGCATGATGTCACCGCTTCCGATATCGAACTGGCGCAGCGCGAGGGCTTTGAATCCGTCGAGCACCTGAAGCGCTACACGACGCTCGGCATGGCGACCGACCAGGGCAAGACATCGAATGTCGCCGGCCTCGCTATCATGGCCGCGGTAAGCGGACGATCCATTCCCGAGACCGGGACGACGATCTACCGGCCTCCTTACGTGCCGGTCGCCATCGGCGCCTTCGCCGGCCATCACCGCGACGAGACTTTCCATGCGACGCGGCTGACGCCGTCGCATCACTGGGCGGCCGAACAGGGTGCGATCTTCGTCGACACTGGCCTGTGGAAGCGTGCGCAATGGTATCCGCGCGCCGGCGAAAAGGACTGGCTGGAATCGGTGACCCGCGAGGTCAAGGCGGTGCGCGGCGGCGTCGGCTTCTGCGATGTCTCGACGCTCGGCAAGATCGACGTGCACGGCCCGGATGCCGGTGCCTTCCTCGACCGCGTCTACATCAACACCTTCTCCAGCCTTGCGGTGGGAAAAGCCCGCTACGGGCTGATGCTGCGCGAGGACGGCATCGTCTATGACGACGGCACCACGTCGCGGCTGGCCGAGGATCACTATTTCCTGACCACCACCACCGCCAAGGCCGGGCTGGTGATGCAGCATCTTGAATTCTGCCGGCAGGTGCTGTTTCCGGAACTCGACGTCCAGCTCACCTCGGTCTCCGACCAGTGGGCGCAGTTCTCGATCGCCGGGCCCAAGACACGCGACCTGCTCAGGGAAGTCGTCGACCCGTCGGAAGACCTGTCGAACGAAGGCTTTCCGTTCATGGGCGCGCGCGAAGTGGCGCTTCGCGGCGGCCTCAAGGCGCGGCTGTTCCGCATCTCGTTCTCCGGCGAGATGGCCTTCGAGATTTCGGTGCCGGCACGCTTCGGCGACGCCATGGCGCGCAATCTGATGCTGGCCGGCGCGCCATTCGGCGTCACGCCCTACGGCACCGAGGCGCTCGGCGTCATGCGGATCGAAAAGGGCCACATCGCCGGACCGGAACTGAACGGCACGACGACGGCGGCCGATCTCGGCTTGGGCAAGATGATGTCGACCAAGAAGGACTATATCGGCCGCGTCATGGCGGGGCGCGAAGCGCTGGTCGCGCCGGATCGCCAGGTCGTTGTCGGCGTCAAGCCGACCGACAAGGCTCGCCGGCTACGCTCCGGCGCGCATGTCATTCCGAAAGGGCAGACACCTGGCCCCGGCAACGACCAGGGGTATGTCACCTCGGTCTGTTTCTCGCCGACATCGGACCAATGGATCGGGCTCGCACTTGTCGAACGCGGCCGCGAGCGCATCGGCGAGACCGTACACGCGCATGACCCATTGCGCGGTGAGGACTATGATGTCGAGCTGTGCAATCCCGTCTTCTGCGATCCCGATGGAGGGCGCCAGCGTGGCTGAGTTTTCCTGGGCTCCCCGCAGCCCCCTCGAGCACGCGCTGGTCGCCGGTCGGCATGGTGCAAGCAGCATCGAGGCCGGCGTTTGGCTGACCGAGATCCGGAATTTCGACCTGATCCAGGTGATGGCGCGGCGCGGCCAAGCGGCTGAACTGGCAAGGGCGGCCATGGCCCGTTTTGGCGTGGCGGCTCCCGATGTGCCCAAGGCGATACAGGCTCAGGACGCCACGCTTATCTGGTCGGGACCGGATCAGTTCTTCGTCCTGTCGAAGGGCGGCAGACACACGATGCAAACGCTGGCGCCTTCGTTGTCCGGACCTGCCTCGCTGTCGGACCAGTCGCATGCGCGCGCCATGATCAGCATTTCCGGCGCCAAGGCGCGCATGATGCTGGCCAAACTGTCGTCGATCGATCTGCACGCGGGAGTATTTCCGATTGGCGCCGCCGCCGCAACCTCGATGGACCATACCAGCGTGACGCTCTGGCGCGGCGGCGACCGGCCGGATGGGCAGGCGGTGTTCAATTTACTGGTGTTTGCGACGTTTGCCGAAAGCCTGTGGGGCACGATGCTTGATGCGGCGGCTGAATATGGCGTCGACGTCAGCCATTCCGAGGAACTGGCGTAGCGCTTGTGCGCGCCCTCCGCCTTGCCAAACGCAACCGCACTGCTATTCTTGCTGCTAAAATAATTTCACACACAGGCAAACTTGTTTCTCTAACCGCAAGGCTGAGATGAGCCGGTCGCCCTACCCCGCAATTGCAGCCGGACCGCCCCGGCCGAGCCTCATCCTGAGACCCGGCCAGATTGCGCTGCCGCCGGGCATGGAGCGTTATACGATCCAGGGTAACGGCGCGGTGCTCATCGAAATCGAAGCCGGCGACACGATCACAGTCCGCAATGTCGAGGGCGGCCAGGCCTGCGAGTTGCTGGCCTGGGACAAGACCGGCGCGACCGGCTCCGACATTTTTGGAGAAACATCGAACAGCAATGCAGCCGGCATCAAGGCGCTGTTGGCCGAGGGCGACAATAGTCTCGCATCCCTGCGGGGCGGGCTCTCACGCCGGCAGGTGCAGCTGGACCAGGCCAAGGCGGTGCGCGTGTTCGGCGGCGCAACACCGGCCGGCACCGAGCAGGCTTTCACCGTCGCGCGCGACGGCTCGATGGTCATCGCCGCACCCGGCGGGCCGATGCTGGTCGATGGCCACGACACCGCGACGCCGCTCACGGTTATCGTGCGCCGCGCCACAATCCACCCGGCGGCGAAATCGCAACTGGCCGATCCGCTGGCCGATCCGGTGCTGGACCTGCGCGTCCATTCGGCGACGGCGCAGTCCTATTTCGTCAAGGCGGGCGACTATCTGCAGATCATCGATGTCGATGGGCGTCAGTGCACCGACTTCCAGTGCTTTTCGGCACGCAAGCTGGACAAGGGCCGCGACCATCCGCTCGACGTGACGACGACGCGCACGCTGATGGGTGCGAGCTACCCGATGCCCGGCTTGCATTCGAAATATTACGACCAGGACATGGAGCCGCTGGTTGAGGTGGTGCAGGATACATGCGGCCGGCATGATGCCTTCGCGCTCGCTTGCGCTGCCAAATATTACGACGACATCGGCTATCCCGGACACACCAACTGCTCGGAGAACTTCAATCGCGCGCTGGCCGACAGAGGCGTCAATCCTCGTGCCGGCTGGATGGCGATCAACTTCTTCTTCAACACGGCAATCGACTCGCATGGTATCATGGTGTCCGACGAGCCATGGTCGCGGCCTGGCGACTATGTGCTGCTGCGCGCGCTCACCGACATCGTCTGCGTCTCCTCCGCCTGCCCCGACGACACGACCCCGGCCAATGGCTGGAACCCGACCGACATCCATGTGCGCACCTATTCCGGCCAGCACAAATTCTCGCGAGCGATCGCCAGACGCATGACGCCTGATTCGGAACCGAAAATGACCCGCGAGACCTCCTTTCATTCGAGCTTTGCCAAGCACACCCGCAACTTTCAGGAGTACAGGGGCTACTGGCTGGCCAACTCCTTCGCCAAGGAAGGACCGATCGCCGAATACTGGGCCTGCCGGCAGGATGCGGTGATCATGGACCTGTCGCCGCTGCGCAAGTTCGAGGTCACTGGTCCCGACTCCGAAGCGCTGCTGCAGTACACGCTGACCCGTGACGTCAAGAAGCTCGGCGTCGGCCAGGTCGTCTACTCCGCCATGTGCTACGAACATGGCGGCATGATCGATGACGGCACGCTGCTGCGCCTCGGCAAGGATAATTTCCGTTGGGTCGGCGGCGACGATCTGTCCGGCGAACGGCTGCGCGAGACAGCGGCAAAGCTGGGGCTCAACGTGCTGGTGCGCTCCTCCACCGACCAGATGCACAATGTCGCCGTGCAAGGGCCGAAGAGCCGCGACATCCTGCGTGAAGTCATCTGGACGTCGCCGCTACAGCCGTCGATCGATGAACTCGAATGGTTCCGTTTCGCCGTCGCCCGCATCGGTGGCGGCAACGGCATTCCGGTCGTCGTCTCGCGCACCGGCTACACCGGCGAGCTCGGCTACGAGATCTGGTGCCACCCGCGCGACGCCGAAAAGGTGTTCGATGCCATCTGGGCGGCCGGCCAGCCACATGGGCTGAAGCCGATGGGGCTGCAGGCACTCGACATGGTGCGCATCGAGGCCGGGCTGATCTTCGCCGGCTACGAATTCTCCGACCAGACCGATCCGTTCGAGGCCGGCATCGGCTTCACCGTGCCGCTGAAGAGCAAGACCGACGATTTCATCGGCCGCGAGGCGCTGATCCGTCGCAAAGAGCACCCGCGGACGAAGCTGGTCGGGCTCGACATCGACGCCAATGTCGCCGTCGGCCATGGCGACTGCGTGCATGTCGGCCGCGCCCAGATCGGCGTCGTCACATCAGGCATGCGCTCGCCAGTGCTGAACAAGAACATCGCGCTGGCCAGGCTCGACGTCACGCATGGCGCGATCGGTACCGAGGTCGAGATCGGCAAGCTCGATGGCCATGCCAAGCGGCTGCCGGCGCGCGTCGTCGCCTTCGCGCATTACGATCCGCAGAAGACAAAACCGCGCTCATGAGGACCGTTTTCACGACAAACAGGTCGGCCGGTCTGTAATTTCACCGGTCGCGTGAATCCTACGCTCACAAGCGTGATGTGCATGGCTTCACAAAACGCTTGACCTGAAAGCGCGTCGGATCAATCTTCACTGTTAAGAAAAAAATACGACTGAGTGGAAACACCGGCAGTCGCTCAATGCATGCGTCGATGATGAAGCCTCGCGAAGTCGCGGCCGTCACGAACGGGGAACATCAAAAAAGGGGAACAAAGACACATGAGCACGATAACGACTGCCCTGGAGCCGATTGCAGAAGGCAAGCTGCACCGGAATATCGATTGGCGCGGTGCCTTCTGGGTGGCGAGTGGCGTCCCTGCCCTCGTCCTGTTCTCGATCGGCGGCATTGCCGGCACGACCGGAACGTTGGCCTTCGCGATCTGGATCGCCTCCATGATCATGGGCTTCCTGCAATCCTTCACCTATGCCGAGATCGCCGGCCTGTTCCCGAACAAATCCGGCGGCGCCTCGATCTACGGGGCCACCGCCTGGCTGCGCTATTCCAAATTCATCGCGCCGCTGTCGGTCTGGTGCAACTGGTTCGCCTGGTCGCCGGTGCTGTCGCTCGGCTGCTCGATCGCCGCCGCCTACATCCTCAACGCGCTGGCGCCGGTGCCGCTGTTCACCGACGCCTCGCCGGATGTCGTCGCCTATATCGCCGCGCATACCGGAACGAGTGCCGCCGACGCCATCACGGCGGTGACAGCCGCAGCAACGCCGGCGATCCGCAACTGGACGCTCTACAGCCACACGCTGGGACCGGTCTCGTTCACGTTCAACGCGACCTTCTTCATCGGCGCGGTGCTGATGCTGATCATCTTCGCCATCCAGCATCGCGGCATCCTCGGGACGGCCAACGTGCAGAAATATATCGGCCTGCTGGTCATCATCCCGATGCTCATCGTCGGCGTGGTGCCGATCATCACCGGCCAGATCAACTGGGCGAATTTTTCGCCATTTGTACCGCTGGCGGCTGCCTATGCTCCAGAACCCGGCGCCTGGAATATCGCGGGCTGGACGCTGGTGCTCGGCGGCATGTTCATCGCCGCGTGGTCGACCTACGGCTTCGAGACCGCCGTCTGCTACACCTCGGAGTTCAAGAACCCCGGCACCGACACGTTCAAGGCCATCTTCTATTCCGGACTTTTGTGCATGCTGCTGTTCATCCTGGTGCCGTTCACCTTCCAGGGCGTGCTCGGCCTCAACGGAATGCTGGCCACGCCGATCGTCGATGGTTCCGGCGTCGCCGACGCATTGGCCGGCATGGTCGGTGGCGGTGCGCTGATCCACAGCCTGCTGGTGATGCTGATGATCCTGGCGCTGGTGCTGTGCATCATGACCGCCATGGCCGGCTCTTCGCGCACGCTCTACCAGGGCTCGGTCGACGGCTGGCTGCCGCGCTATCTCAGCCACGTCAACGAACATGGCGCACCGACCCGCGCCATGTGGACCGATCTCGTTTTCAACCTGATCGTGCTGGCCATTGCCTCGGCCGACGCGACGAGCTTCTTCTTCATCCTCGCCGTGTCGAACTGCGGCTACATCATCTTCAACTTCCTCAACCTCAACGCGGGCTGGATCCACCGCATCGACAACGGCCATATCGCGCGGCCCTGGAAGGCGCCGAGCTGGCTGCTCGGGATCGGGGCGATCTTCGCCTATGTCAACGCCATCTTCATGGGCGCCGGCGCCAAGGTGTGGAACCCGATGGCGCTGTGGGCCGGAATGATCACTGCGGCGCTGATCATCCCGGTGTTCTGCTTCCGTCACTACGTCCAGGACAAGGGCAAGTTCCCCGACCACATGCTGGCCGACCTCGGCATGACGGGAGCCGACCTCGCGGTCAAAAAGGCGGGCATGCTGCCCTATTTGACGCTGGTCGCCGGCGTGGTGGTGATGCTGCTGGCCAACTGGTACTTCGTCATCTGACGGCTTCCGAAAAAGCCGGTAGCGGAAAGCCGTAACAGGATGGACAATCGGCCGGTCGAAACTCGACCGGCCGATATCGTTTATTCAGCCGCCAGGGCCAGTCGAGGCCTTTCGGCTTCTTTGCTGGATGCCAAATCGTCTTCCTTCTCGGCAATCCTCTTTGGCTCGCGGCCGAAGAACAGGGCGTAGCCCGCCGGCAGGACCAGGATGGTCAGCACAGTGGCAACGAGGATGCCGCCCATCATGGCGTAGGCGAGCGGCCCCCAGAACACACCGCGCGAGATCGGGATCAGTGCAAGCACCGCCGTCATCGCTGTCAGCACGATCGGCCTGAAGCGGCGCACGGCCGAGCCGACGATCGCTTCGTAGCGGTCCATGCCTCTCGCAATGTCCTGGTCTATCTGGTCGACCAGGATGATCGAGTTGCGCATGATGATGCCGAGCAGAGCGATGACGCCGAGGATGGCGACGAAGCCGAACGGCGCGCCGCTGATCAAAAGGGCCGCCGCAGCACCGATGATGCCGAGAGGACCGGTCGCCAGAACCAGCATCGCCTTGCCGAAATGCTGCAGCTGGATCATCAACAGCACGACGATGACGGCCAGCATTATCGGCGCCTTGGCGGCGATCGAAGCCTGGCTTTCCGCCGAATCCTCCGCACCGCCCTGGATCTCGATCTTGTAGCCGGGCGCCAGCCCGTCACGCAGGCCCTGCATGTCCTTGTACATCTTGGTGATGACGTCGTTGGACTGCACGCCATCCGGCAGCGTCGCCCGCACGCTGATGGTCGGCAAGCGGTCACGGCGCCATTCGATGCCTTGCTCCATCACCGGCACAACTTTGGCCACCTGCGACAGCGGCACGGAGCCGCCGAAATCGGTCGGAATATAGATGGAGTCGACCGAGGACAGCAGGCTGCGGCTGGCATCCGGCTCGCGGGCGACGATCGACACCGTCTCCTCGCCGTCGCGGAAGTCGTCGAGCGGCACGCCGGACATGGCCGCCCGCAGCGTCTGGCGGATGCGCTGCGAGGTGACGCCGAGCGCACGGGCGCGATCCTGGTCGATGTCCAGCTTCATGGCCGGCACCGGCTCGAGCCAATCGTCATGGACTGCGCCGAGCAGCGGATTCTCGTGGAACTTCGCCTTCACCTGGTCGGCGATGCGGCGCACCTCCTGGCGATCCGGCCCCATGACGCGCATCTGCACCGGCCATCCGGTCGGCGGACCGAGGAACAAACGGTCGACCTTGGCGCGGATCGACGGAAAATCCTCGGCCAGGACGGTGCGCAATTTGACGATCAGCCGTTCGCGGGCCGGTTCGTCATTGGCCATGACGAGCAGCTGGGCGAAGTTCGGGTTGCTCAGCTGCTGGTCGAGCGGCAGGAAGAAGCGCGGCGCGCCTTCGCCGATATAGGTCGCGATGAAGCGCTTGTCCTTGTCGTCCATCATCTTGGCTTCGAGCGCCTTGGCCTGTGCCTCGACCTCCTTGATGCTGGTGCCTTCCGGCAGCCAGAGATCGACGAGGATTTCCGGACGCGACGATTGCGGGAAGAAGTTCTGCGGGATGAACTGGAAGGCCCACAGGCTGGTGCCGAAGGTGACCAAAGTCATGGCCAGGACGATGATGCGATGGCGCACCGCCCAGCCGACGGTTCCGCGCAGCCGGCGATAGAAGCGCGTGTCGAAGGCGTCGTGGTGGCTGCCAGCATGCTTGCGCTGCTTGAGGATCATGTTGCCAAGCCATGGCGTGAAATACACCGCGACGAACCAGGAGACGACCAGCGCGATGCCGACGACATAGAACAGGGTGCGGACATATTCGCCGGCCGTCGAGGCGGCGAAGCCGACCGGGATGAAGCCGGCCGTGGTGATCAGCGTGCCGGTCAGCATCGGGAAGGCGGTCGAGGAATAGGCGAAGCTTGCCGCCTCGATCTTGACCAGCCCCTCTTCCAGCTTCCGCTCCATCATCTCGACGACGATCATGGCATCATCGACAAGCAGGCCGAGCGCGATGATCAGGGCGCCGAGCGAGATGCGCTGCAGGTCGATGCCGAGTTCGTACATGATGGCGAAGGTGGCGGCGAGCACCAGCGGGATGGTGATGGCGATGATCAGGCCCGAGCGCCAGCCGATCGACAGGAACGAGACGACGAGCACGATCAGCAGCGCTTCGCCGAGCGCATGCATGAACTCGGCCACCGCATCCGTGACGACGCCCGGCTGATCGGAAATCTGGTCGACCGAAACGCCATAGGGCAGCGCCTCCTCGAAGCGCTTGTAGGTGACCTCGACGTCCTTGCCGACATCGGTGACCTTAAATCCCTTGGCCATGACGACGCCAAGCTGCACGCTGTCATGACCGTTAAATCGGTATTTGCGCTGGAACGGATCTTCCAGACCCGAGGTCACCGTGGCGATGTCGCCCAGCCTTGTGACCTGGCCGCCGGCGCGCAGGCGCAGGTTCCTGATATCCTCGACTTTGGCGACGTCGCCTTCGACGGAAATGCGCACCGAATTGGTGCCGGTGTCGACCGACCCGGCCGGATCGACATTGTTCTGTCCCTTGATCGCGTTCTGCAGATCGGTCAGCGTCAAGCCGCGTTCGGCGAGCGCCTTGGACGAGACATCGATATAGAGCTTTTCCGGCTGATCGCCGATGATGACGGCCTTCTCGACGCCGGGCGTCGTCAAAAGCATGTCGCGCGCCTGGATGGCGAACTTCTTCAGCTCGGGATAACTGAAGCCCTCGCCGCTGATCGAATGCAGCGTGATGAAGGTGTCGCCGAATTCGTCGTTGAAATAGGGGCCGAGCAGACCTTGCGGCAGGTCGCCTGATATGTCGCCGACTTTCTTGCGCACCTGGTAGAAGGCGTCGGTCACCTCGGCGGTGTTGGTGTCGCCCTTGATCTGGACCGTGATGATGGCACTGCCGGCGCGGGTGAAGGAGCGGACGAAGTCGAGATGCGGCGTCTCCTGCAGCTTGCGCTCGATCTTGTTGACGACCTGGTCTTCCATCTCCTGGATCGACGAGCCCGGCCAGATCGCCTGGACGACCATGACCCGGAAGGTGAAATCGGGGTCTTCCTTCTGGCCCATGCGCATCAGGCCGAGCGCGCCGGAAATGATGATCAGGCCGAACAGGAACCGCGCAATGGCGGGGTGGCCGATTGCCCATCGCGACAGGTTGAAGGGCCGCTTTTCTTCCGTGGAATTGGTCATGGATGCAGATCCATCTGTTCAGCAATCGAGGTTCGGAGTGGCTTCCGGGCGGCAAGGCTCTCCGAGAGGAGAAACGCTCATCGCGGTGGGACGCGAAAATCGATGTGGGGGTTACATCAATCGAGCGTCTCGGGTGGGCGCTTGCCGCCCGGAAACCAGCGGCTGCGGGAACGCGCAGCCGGTTGTCTGTTGTCAGCGCACCTGCTTGGTGTCGCCGCCGTCACCCGCCGCGGAGGCGGATTGCAGCACCGTGTCACCGGTGAGTTTCACCTTGAGATTCTCGGCCATGAATTGCGTGCCGGCAGCGACCACGACGTCGCCGGGCTTCAGACCCTCTGCGACACGCACGCCATCGGCGGCAAACTTCGCTACCTTGACCGGACGGGCATGAACGGTGTCGGCGCCACGATCGACGGTCCAGACGATCGACTGGCTGTCTTTCTCAGCCAATGCGCTCAGCGGGATCGAGACGAGCTGCCGCTCATTGGCCGCCGAGGCTTCGATGCTGGCGGTCATGCCGAGAAGCACGCGCGGGTCGTTTGGCAGGCTGACGCGGACGGCAAAGGTGCGCGATTGCGGATCGGCGCTGCCCGAGACTTCGCGGACCTTGCCGTCCAGCGCCAACGCGTCGTCGGACCAGAAGCCCGCCTTGACGACCTTGCCCGGCTTGAATTCGGCGATTTCCATTTCCGGAACGGCGATCAGCACTTCCTTTTCGCCGTCGACCGCGACGGTGATCACCGGCGAGCCGGAGCCGACCACCTGGCCGACATCGGCGCTGACTGCGGTGACGATGCCATCCCGGTCGGCCTTGAGATCGGTATAGCCAACTTGGTTCCTGGCCTGGGCGAGCGTCGAGCGGGCGGAATCGCGGGTGGCGACGGCCTGATCGTAGGCCAGGGTCGCCTGCTCCAGCTGCGATTTCGGCGCGAAGTTCTTGTCGAACAGCTGTTCGGCACGCTTGCGGGCAAGCTCCGATGTCTCGACCTGCCGATCGGCGGCATCAAGGGCTGCCTGCGCGCTCTTGACCGAAAGGTCGTAGTCGATGGGATCGATGCGGGCGAGCACATCGCCCGAGGCCACGTGCTGGCCGATGTCGACGAGGCGCTCTGTGATCTTGCCGTTGACCCGGAAAGCCAGCGCGCTTTCGGTGCGGGCCCGCACCGAGCCGGAATAGGAGAGCGTGCGGGTATCATGCGCCTGGGCGATCTCGACGACCTTGACCGGACGGATGATTTCCTTGACTTCGGCTTTTTCCTGGCTGCAGCCGGCGAGCCCGAGGGCCGCGACCATCAGGCCGGCAACTGGCAGTTTGCGGAGGATGGAACTGGACAAAGACATCTTGTACTCCCGACTGGAGATGAACGGTCGACACCGGCGTTTGGCGGCTATTACTTCAAAGCCCTGATCGCATAGTCGATCAGGTCGTCGGGCATCGCCCGGTTGGTCTTGGCAAGGCATTGCGCCACCATCTGCGGATGGCACAGAATGACGGTCGAGGCGCCGAAGCACCGAGACGCGATCACCGGATCCTGTTCCCTGAACTCGCCGGCCTCGATGCCGTCGCGGATCACGTCCGCAAACAGGTCGTGAATGCTGTCGACATGCTTGTCGATGACGCCCCAGTCCCGTTCGAGTGCGACGACGACAATCTCGTGGACCTTCTGCTCGTCGAGCATGACTTCCGTCGTCATCTTGTATTGGGCATGTATGTAGCGCCGAAGCCGCTCCTCGGCGCTGATCGGCAGGTGGGCAATATCGTAGGCCATCTTATAGATCGCGCCGCGAATCCGACCGCAGACCGCCTGTTGGATTTCCAACTTTGAAGCGAAGAAGCGGTAGATGTTGGCCGGCGACATGCCGAGTTCGCGGGCGATGTCGGCGACATTGGTCTTGCCGTAGCCGTAGTGGCGGAACAAGCGCTCGGCGCAATCGAGAATGCGCGTCACATTTTCCTGTCGGGCGGCGTCGGCGACGATGGTGGCGGCTTCGGACATGACCTCTGTTGCTTTACGAATGACGAATTTCAATTTTCGTCACTCGTAAATCGAAACGAGTGACCTGTCAATGCGATTTCGGCGTACTTGTACGATTGTTGACAGATGGTGACATTCGATAGACGTCACGAAGCCACCAGAGGATGCGGACTGTAGAGAATATTTTCCGCGAGAGACTGTCGGCGATTCAGGCGACCTTTGCCATTTCGCGCAGCCGGAACTTCTGAATCTTGCCGGTCGAGGTCTTCGGGATTTCGGCGAAGATCACCGCCTTCGGCACTTTGAAGCGGGCAAGCAGCGCGCGGCAGTGTTCGATGATCTCGGCCTCGGTCGCCGACTTGCCGGGCTTCAATTCGACATAGGCGACGGGCACCTCGCCCCATTTGTCGTCGGGCCTGGCGACGACGCCGCAAGAGGCGACAGAGGGATGCTTGTAGAGCGCATCCTCGACCTCGATCGAGGAGATATTCTCGCCCCCCGAGATGATGATGTCCTTGGAGCGGTCCTTGAGCTGGATATAGCCGTCGGGATGCATGACGCCGAGATCGCCGGAATGGAACCAGCCGCCGGCAAAGGCCTCATCGCTCGCCTTGCGGTTCTTCAGATAGCCCTTCATGACGATGTTGCCGCGGAACATGACCTCGCCGATGGTCTCGCCGTCCGCCGGCGTCGTCCGCATCGTCTCGGGATCCATGATGGTCAAGCCTTCGAGTGCCGCATAGCGTACGCCCTGCCGTGCCTTCTTGGCGCTGCGTTCGCCCTTTTCGAGATCGTCCCAGGCGCCGTGCCATTCGTTGACGACCGCCGGGCCGTAGGTCTCGGTGAGACCGTAGAGATGGGTGACGGCGAAGCCGGCGTCGGCCATCCCCGACAGCACGGCTTCCGGCGGCGGTGCGGCGGCCGTGTTGAAGGTGACCGTCTGCGGGAATTCCCGCTTGTCCCCGTCCTTCGCATTGATCAGCACCGACATGACGACCGGTGCGCCGCATAGATGGGTGACGCCATGATCGGCAATCGCATCGTAGATCGGCTTCGGCCGCACCCAGCGCAGGCAGACATGGGTGCCGGCCTGGACGGCGAGCGTCCAGGGAAAGCACCAGCCATTGCAGTGGAACATCGGCAGCGTCCACAGATAGACCGCATGCTTGGCCATGCCGGCATGGATGGTGTTGGTGTAGGCCATCAGGGCGGCACCGCGGTGATGGTACACCACGCCCTTCGGATTGCCCGTGGTGCCCGACGTGTAGTTGAGCGAGATCGCGTCCCACTCGTCGTCGGGCATCGACCAGGCGAAATCCGCATCACCACCGGCGACAAAGGCCTCATAGTCGAGCGAGCCAATCCGCTCGCCTTTTGGGTACGGCGCGTCGGCGGCGTAGTCGGGATCGTCATAGTCGATGACCAGCGGCTTGACCTTGGCCAGTTCCAGGGCCTGTTTGATGACACTGGAGAACTCGCGGTCGACGATCAGCACCTTGGTCTCCGCGTGGTCGAGTTGGAAGGCGATGACCGCGGCATCGAGGCGTGTGTTGAGCGAATGCAGCACCGCTTTGGTCATCGGCACGCCGAAATGCGCCTCCAGCATCGGCGGCGTGTTGGACAGCATGACGGTGACCGTGTCGCCCTTGCCGATGCCGCGTTTCTGAAGCGCCGAGGCAAGCTTCAGCGAGCGCTGCCAGAAATCGCGATAGTCGATGCGCTGGCGGCCGTGGATGATGGCGATATGGTCGGGATAGGTCCTGGCCGCGCGCTCCAGATAGGTGAGTGGCGTCAGCGGCTGGTGGTTGGCCGCATTCTTGTCGAGATCCTGTTCGTAAGGATTGCCCATCCCCATACTCCCCGCGTTCTTTCTTTAGACGTTCTAATCACGACCTCGGGCCGCGTCACCATCAACGATGCCCCGTTGGAGCGCATTTGGCGCAATGATGATCCAGATTCGCCGCGCCAAAGGGCATCGCATACCCGTGTCCAGTTTGACTTTTGTCGAGAGCCGTGAATAATGTCAGCCGAGGAGACGGCATGGCGATCAGACCGGCAGAACAACTTATCCACAAGGCCGCCTGGCTTTATTATGCCCATGGCCTGCGGCAGGACCAGGTGGCGAGCCAGCTTAACATTTCCCGTGCCTCGGTCGCCATGTATCTGCGCAAGGCGCGCGAGACCGGCATCGTCAACATCTCGACCTCGACCCAACTTTTCACCGACGATGTGCTGGCACGCAAGCTCGAGGATGCGCTGCGCCTCGACGCCGTCTGGATCGCGCCTGAAAACGACCATATCGCCGACCCATCGACGGAAATCGCCGTGCTGGCGGCAAGCGTCTTTCTCGAACTGGTCAAGAAGGGCGACCGCATTGGCGTCGCCTGGGGCCGCACCGTCTACATGATCGCCGACATCATGTCCTATGCCGACCTGCAGGATGTCACGGTGGTGCAGCTCTGCGGCAATCTCGGCGCGCCCTATTCCTACCGGCCCGATCAATGCACGATGGAAATCGCGCGGCGGCTCAACGCCAAGGGGCTCAATTTCTACGCACCGCTGGTGCTGTCGACGGAAGAGCTGGCGCGCGCGCTGCGTGCCGAACCGGTGATCCGCGAACAATTATCGGGCGTCGGCGAATGCGATCTGGCGCTATACTCGGTCGGCGCGGTCGATGCCGACAGCCATCTGGTCAAATGCGGCGCGCTGACACCAAGTGAAATGGCGGAACTGCGAAAGCAGGGTGCTGCCGGCGTCATTGCCGGGCAGATCATCGACGCCGGGGGCAAAGTGCTCGACTGCAGTTATAACAGGCGGGTGATCTCCGCCGAACTTGCCTCACTGCGCGCCATCGCCCGGCGGCTGATGGTCGTACAGGAGGACAGCAAGTTCGAACCGCTGCTCGCGGCGATCGCCGGTGGCCTTTGCACGCATTTGGTGGTCGGCGCGCGCATGGCGCAGCGGCTCTTGGATCATGCGGCCGCCACGACAGAAAAGGCTTCCTAACAATCAGCACTCCCGTCGCCGTCGCATTGTCATCAAAGCGTCGCGGCATTCCTGTTTCACCATCGAAGACAGCAATTGGACGAAGCGAACATGAAGAACCTGTGGAATGACGATGCAGCCGAAAAGCTCGTTGCCGACTATGCAAGGAAGGGCGTCGGCCGCGACCTGGCCTTGCGCGTCTACACGACGCGGCTGCTGGGCGGTGAACCGAGACTGGTGCTGCATGGCGGCGGCAACACCTCCTGCAAGACGACGGCCGTCGATCTTGTCGGCGACGAGTGGGACGTGCTGTGCGTCAAGGGCAGCGGCTGGGATATGGGCGTCATCGAGCCGCAGGGCCTGCCGGCGGTCAAGCTCAAGCCACTGCTCAAGGCGCGCGCGCTGAACAAACTGGCCGACGAGGACATGGTCGCGCTGCAGCGCGTCAACCTCATCGATCCGTCGTCGCCAAACCCTTCGGTCGAGACGCTGCTGCATGCCTTCCTGCCACACAAATTCGTCGACCACACGCACTCGACCGCCATTCTCGCCATCGTCGACCAGGAAGACTCCAAGCCGCTGGTGAAGACGGTCTTCGGGAGCAAGATGGGTTACGTGCCCTACATCATGCCCGGCTTCGACCTTGCCAAGGCGGCGGCCGATATCTTCGACGCCGACCCCACGGTCGAGGGCCTGATCCTCGACAAGCATGGCATCTTCACCTTCGGCGACGATGCCAGGCAGGCCTACGACCGGATGATCCACTATGTGAACGTCGCCGAGGACTATATTGCCGCAAGCGGCAAGCCCAAGGTGGCAAAGGCGGCCTTGCCGGCAAAGCTCGCGACACCGGCGTCCATCGCGCCGATGCTGCGTGGTGCCGTTGCCGTGGCTCGCGGCGAAGGCCGCTTCGACCGCATGATCAGCGACTTCCGCACTTCGCCGGCAATCGTCGATTTCATCAATTCGGCCGAGATTGCCGATTATGCCGGACGCGGCGTGTCGACGCCTGATCTGTCGATCCGCATCAAGACCGGACCTATGGCGCTGCCGGCGCCCGATGCCGACAAGGCCGGCGACTACAAGGCGGTGATCAAGGACCATGTCGACGCCTTCGCCAAGGATTACCGCGCGTATTTCGAAGCCAATGATGCGCTCGACGACGTCAAGCGCACCATGCTCGACCAGATGCCGCGGCTGACGCTGGTGCCGGGCCTCGGCATGTTCGGCCATGGCCGCACCTTGAAGGATGCGAAGATCGCGTCGGATGTCGGCGAGATGTGGATCGAGGCGGTGCGCGGCGCCGAGGCGGTCGGCCGGTTCCATCCGCTCTCCAAGGCCGACCTGTTCCCGCTCGAATACTGGTCGCTCGAACAGGCCAAGCTTGCCTCCAACAAGCCGAAGCCGCTGACCGGCCAAGTGGTGCTGATCACCGGCGGCGCCGGCGCAATCGGTGCAGCGACAGCAAAACTGTTCGCCGACAATAGCGCCCATGCCGTTGTCGTCGATCTCGACGCCGAAAGGGCCGCAGAGGCGGCGAAGAAAGCCGGCAACAGTTCGATCGGCGTCGCCGCCGACATTACCGACCCGGCACAGGTGCGCGCCGCTTTCGACAGAGCGGTCGCCGTGTTCGGCGGTGTCGACATCCTAGTCTCCAATGCGGGCGCTGCCTGGGAAGGCCGCATCGGCGAACTCGACGATGCGCTTTTGCGCAAAAGCTTCGAGCTCAACTTCTTCGCCCATCAGTCGGTGGCGCAGAACGCCGTGCGCATCATGCTCGAGCAAGGCACTGGCGGCGTGTTGTTGTTCAACACGTCCAAGCAAGCGGTCAATCCGGGGCCGAAGTTCGGCGCCTATGGCGTGCCGAAGGCAGCGACCCTGTTCCTGTCGAGGCAATACGCGCTCGACTATGGCGCGCATGGCATCCGCTCCAACGCCGTCAACGCCGACCGTATCCGCTCAGGTCTATTGACCGACGCCATGATCGCCAGCCGATCGGGCGCGCGCGGCGTGTCGGAGAAGGACTACATGTCCGGAAATCTGCTCGGCCAGGAAGTGACGGCACAGGACGTGGCGCAGGCATTCCTCCATCATGCGCTGGCTGATCGCACCACCGCCGACGTGACGACGGTCGACGGCGGCAATATCGCGGCGGCGTTGCGGTAGATTGAGAGAGCATCAACCGGCTTGCGTAGCTAGCAATCCGTAGCTACATTGTAGCTCACTCAGAGGAGTTATAACATGGCAACTGATACCGTGGTCCGCGCTCGGATCGATACGGCGACAAAGGATCAGGCAACAGAAGCCCTGGCGGCAATGGGCCTGTCGGTTTCCGACGCCATCCGCCTGCTTCTGGTTCGCGTCGCTGCCGACAAGGAATTTCCCTTTCCGGTGAAGGTGCCTAACGCAACCACTCGAAAGGCCATGGCCGAATTGGAACAGGGCAAGGGCAAGCGTTTCACCTCGGCCGATGAGCTGTTCAAGGATTTGGGCATCTGATGTGCTGACGCCTGTTCGCTCCGGGCAATTCCGTCGCGACGTGAAACGTATGGAGAAGCGTGGCAAAGACCTTGGCAAATTGCGCGAACTGCTCGGCCGGCTGATCGCCGGAGATGAGCTGCCGGCGAGTTATAAGGATCACCCCTTGAAGGGCGACTGGAAAGGCTATCGTGACGCGCACATTGAACCAGACTGGCTCTTGATCTATCGGGTGGCCAGCGACGAATTACAGCTTGCTGGCACCGGCTCTCACTCCGATCTGTTCAATGAGTAGCCCGAAACCGGTCTGCTACAGCACCCTCGTTTGCAAAAAAACGCGCGCGCCCGACATCGACGCGGCCACTCGATCCGCCCAACACCACGACGCCAGTGGTGGTCAGTGGGCATCGAAAAAATGTTCCGGCGACGGCACCGGAGAGGTCTTCCTCGATCAGAACCAGCGGACTGGCTCTACAAATATTCGGCAAGAAGGCCGCCTGCAACAAGCTGCTGCAAGCGGCCTTCGATAGCGACGCCTACTTCGCGTTCGGGTTCGGCATCCAGGCTGGCATCGCGACATCGGCATGGGCGAACTGCGGCAGCTTGGCTGACAGATCCTCCATGTTCTTGATGTCCTTGTCGATGAGGTCCTTCTGGGTGATCAGCGTCGGCGGCACGATAACGTTGTGGCCGGGGTCTTCACCGGCCAGCAGCTGCGCCAGCGCGCGCACCGAGACCTGGCCGACGACGGCCGGGTTGGTGGCGGCGGTCGCCGCCCAGGCGCTGTCGGGCTCGCGCATCGCCGAAATATCCGAGGTCGAGATGTCGGCCGAATAGATCTTGATGCCCTTGTTCAAACCCGCTTCGTCGACGGCGATCTTCACGCCCTTGGCGAATTCATCATAGGGGGCGAACATCACCTTGATGTCGGGATGGGCCGACAGCACCGAGCGCGCCTGGTTGGCGACGGAATTGGCGATCGGATTGTCGAGCGTGCCGAACATCGCGACTTCCTTGATGCCGGCATACTTCTTCTTCACGTCGACCCAGGTCTCGTTGCGGCGGTCGAGCGGCGCGATACCGGCGACATAGACATAGCCGGCATCCCAGCTCTCGCCATTGTCCTTGACCGCCTGCTCAAGCGCGAGGCGGGCCAAGTCGCGGTCGGACTGTTCGACCTGCGGGATCTTGGGGTTCTCGACATTGACGTCGAAAGCCACAACCTTGATGCCTGCGTCGACCGCACGCTGCGCGGCGTCCTTCATCGATTCCGTCAGGCCGTGCTGGATGATGATCCCCTGAACGCCGAGCGCAATGGCCTGGTCGACCATGTCGGATTGAAGCGCGGCGTCCTGGCGGCTGTCGAGCACGCGCAGGTCGATGCCGAGCGCCTTCGACTGTGCCTCCACGCCGCTGAGATAGGCCTGGAAGAAGTCACCGGTCGAGAGATAACGCACCAGCGCGATCTTGACGCCGGGCTTGTCGAAAGGCGCCGGCTTGTCGGCGGCCAGGGCCGGGAACTGCATCAGCATGGTTGCGCCGGCCAATCCGAGCGCCACCTTCCCCAGAAGTCTTCTTGTAATGCTCACTTGTTTTCCTCCACTCTTGTTGAACCCAAAATCCTGTTCCGGTCGAAACTACCTCCTGCCCCTGCCCGAAAGCGCAAAGGTGAAGACAAGGGCGACGACCAGAACCACGCCCTTGACGAAATCCTGCGTGTAGTAAGGCGCGTTCATCATCGTCAGGCCTTGCAGCAAGATGCCGACGAACAGCGCGCCGATGGCGGTGCCGAAGGCGTTCGGCTTGGCGGCACCGAGCACCGCGTAGCCGATCAGCGCCGCGGCAACAGCATCGAGCAGCAGATTATTACCCGAGGCGATGTCGCCGCGTCCAAGCCGGGCGGCGAGCAATATGCCGCCGATCGAGGCAAAAACTCCTGAAATGACGTAGGCCCAGATCTTGTATGCCTTGACAGGCGCACCGGCGAGTTCGGCGGCGCGCTCGTTGCTGCCGACCGCATACATCATGCGGCCGAAACGGGTGTATTCGAGGAAGAACCAGATCAGCACGGCGAGCACGAGCAGCACCACCACCGACACCGGTATGAGGTTGGGGATGAAGAAATCGAAGCGGTGGCGGCCAAGCGCGAGGAAGGCGTCAGAGAATTTACCGTTGGCGACCGAACCGTCCGGCATGGTCATGCCTGTGGCGATCGAGCGGCCTTCAGTCGGGATGCGCTGCAGGCCGACGAGCAGGAACATCATGCCGAGCGTTGCCAGCAGATCGGGCACGCGCATGTAGACGATCAACCAGCCGTTGATCAGGCCGACAATGGCGCCTATCAGCAGGCAGACGACGACCGCGACAAAAGCGTTCTGCTCCAGCACCACCATGACATAGGCGGCGGCCATCATGGCTGATGTAGCGACCGAGCCGATCGACAGGTCGAAGCCGCCAACGACGAGCGTCGCGGTGACGCCGAGCGCCAGCACGCCGGTGATGGCAACAGACTGGAAGATGAAGACGGCACTTTGCGGCGAGACGAAACCGTCGGCGGCGACCGCGAAATAGGCGACGAGCCCGAACAAGAGCACGATGAACCCATAGCGGATGGCATGGTCGCGCAACGTCATTCAGCGCTCCCACGCGCCGCTGCCGTCTTTACCCAACTCGAACCCATTGTCTCTCCATTCCAATTCCTATTCACCGCCACGCTCAGGCGGCGCTGTGCAGCCGCCCACCAGCGACTTCGGCCAGCAGCCGATCGAGATCGACTTCGGCATTGCGGTGTTCGCCGACGATGGTCTGCTCCGACATCACCAGGATGCGGTCGGCGGTCTCCAGCGCCTCGTCGAGTTCTGTGACGAACAACAGCGTGGCGCGGCCGTTGGCACTTGCCCTGAGCTTGGCGGCAATATCGCGCCGCGCGGAAATGTCGACGCCCTGAAACGGCTCGTCCAGAATGAACAGCCTTGCATCCTGCGCCATCCAGCGGGCGACCATCACCTTCTGCTGGTTGCCGCCGGACAGCTCCGACATCTCGTCCTTCTCGGAGCGGCAGACGATGCCCAGTTCCTGTATCTGCCGGCGAGCCGTGGCGCGTTCGAGACGGCGCTTGAGAACAGCGAAACGCGACATGCATTTGTGAAACGGCAGGCTGATATTCTCCTGGATGTTGAAGCCGCCGACGATGCCGTTCTCGCCGCGGTCCTTGGCGACAAGGAACACTCCGGCGGCGATCGCCTCACCCGTTGATCGCGGCGCATAAGGCTTGCCGTTCATCGTCATGGTGCCGGAAAGCGGCCTACGCACGCCAAAAAGCGTCTCGGCGAGTGCTGTCTTGCCGACGCCGACGAGGCCGGTGATGGCAACGACCTCGCCGTCTCCGAGCGTCAGCGAGATCGGCCGGGCACCTGGCGCGATGCGCAGGCCCTCGATCGTCAGGATTGCCTTGGCCGAATTCCTGACAACGATCTGGTCGAGATGGATCTTGCGGCCGAGCATGGCGTTGACCGCGCCTTCATAGTCGAGTGGCTTCTTGTCGAAGATGCCTGAGATGATCCCGTCGCGCATCGAGACGATGCGATCGGCCAGCCGCCTGATGTCAGACATGCGATGCGAGATGTAGAGGATCGCCACGCCTTGCTCGCGCAGCCTGTCGATCAGCGCAAACAGCCGATCAGCCTCGGTGCTGGAGAGCGATGAGGTCGGCTCGTCGAGGATCAGCACTTTCGGCTGGTGCGCCAGCGCACGGGCAATCGCCACCATCTGGCGATCGGCCAGCGAAAGATCGCTTACCCGCGCCTTCAGATCGATGGCCAGCCCCATGCGGTCGGCGACCGCCTTGGCCTCCCGGCGCACGCGCACCGGATTGAACAGGGTCGGCGCGCCGCTGCCGCTCAGCCTGTCGAGAGTGAGATTGGTAGCAACGTCGAGATCGGCGACGACACCGTCATTGATGTTCTGGTGAACGGTGACGACGCCGGCGCGGATCGCCTCGGCCGGCGTTTTCGGGGCGAAATCCTGGTCGGCGAGCGCCATCGTGCCGCCACCGCGTTCGTAGACGCCGGAAATGATCTTGACGAGGGTGGATTTGCCGGCGCCGTTGGCGCCCATCAGCACGGTCGCTTCGCCCGCATGCAATTCGAGCGAGACGCCGCCAAGCACCTCGTTATGGCCAAAGGATTTCCTCAGTCCCTCTACGCGGAACACGGCATTGCCGACCATGCGTTCCTCCCTGACATGACGCTATGGGCTGTATCGGCAATTGTCAACACGATTGACAATTGCCAGAGCGCTTCCTAGCTTGGCCCGACCGCCATGCCTCGATTATGTTCGGGGCGCGCATATGCGGGAGGATGACGATGACTGAAGACTTGCCGTTCGAAGCCCTGTCGGTCGAAACCTTGGCTGCCCGCCTCGGCACAAACGACGCGCTGTGCGCGAAGATCGGCAATGACACCACACGCTGGAAGGTCCGCGAGGTCGGTGACGGCAATCTCAACCTCGTCTTCATCGTCGAGGGCGCCAGCGGTGCGGCGGTGGTCAAGCAGGCCCTGCCCTATGTCCGTCTGGTCGGCGACAGCTGGCCGCTGCCCCTAAAGCGCTCCTTCTTCGAATATCATGCACTGACAAGGCAAGAAGCGCGCGCGCCGGGCTCGGTGCCGGCGATCCATTATTTCGACGAAAGCCAGGCGCTGATCATCATGGAATATCTAGCGCCGCCGCACATCATCCTGCGCCGCGCGCTGATCGAAGGCCGGCAATTGCCGAACATTGCTCGGGATATCGGCCTGTTCATGGCCCGCACCCTGTTTCGCGGCTCCGACCTGCACATGGCGGCCAAAGACCGCAAGGCGGATCTGGCGCTGTTCGCCGACAATGTCGAACTCTGCGATATCACCGAGAACCTGGTGTTCTCCGATCCCTATTTCGACGCGAGGATGAACCGCCATACCTCGCCGCAGCTCGACGGCCTCGTCGCCGAACTGCGCGCCGACCGCGACCTCAAGGTCGAGGCGCAGCGGCTCAAGCACATCTTCGCCGCCAATGCCGAAACGCTGCTGCATGGCGACCTGCATTCCGGCTCGATCATGATCACCGACACGGAAACCCGGATGATCGATCCGGAATTCGCTTTCTACGGTCCGATGGCCTTCGATGTCGGCATGCTGCTCGCCAATTTCTGGATGTCGTTCTTCTCGCAACGCGGGCACGAGCAGGAAGGAAAGCGCGATGCCATGCGCGCCTATCTGCTCGAGGTGACGGTCGAGACCTGGTCAGTGTTCCGCGCCGAGTTCTCGCATCTGTGGCGCACCGAACGCACCGGCATGCTCTATCAGAAGAGCCTGTTCGAGGATCAGGGCGACAGGCTCGGTGCCGAGCAGGCACTCGACCATGTGCTGCACCAGATCTGGACTGACCTGCTCGGCTTTGCCGGCATCGAGGTGCACCGGCGCATCCTCGGCCTCGCCCACAATGCCGACTTCGAGACCATTGCCGACGAGGATTTGCGCGCCAGTTGTGAAGCAAAGGCGCTGAAATTCGGCCGTCACATCGCCGTCAACCGGCGCCATATCCACAGCATCGACGAGGTCAATCAACTGGCCGCGCTGATCGAACAGGAGAGCAGCATTTGAACGTCGGCGACCGCCATTATCGCACCATCTGGCTGAGCGACGACGGGCGTTCGGTGGAGATCATCGACCAGCGCTGGCTGCCGCATGATTTCCGCATCGAGACGATCGGCACGGTTGCCGGCATCGCCATTGCTATCCGCGACATGTGGGTGCGCGGCGCGCCATTGATCGGCGTCACCGCCGCCTATGGCGTCGCCATGCAGATGGCGGACGATCCCTCCGATGCGGCGCTCGATGCCGCGTGGGAGACGTTGCACGAGACGCGCCCGACCGCGATCAATCTGCGCTGGGCGCTGGACGAGATGCGGCGCTTCCTGCGGCCGCTGCCAGCAGAGCAACGCGCCGAAGCCGCCTACCGACGCGCCAGTGAGATCGCCGACGAGGATGTCGGCCTCAACCGCGCCATCGGCGAGAATGGTCTCGGCATCATCAAGGCGATCGCGGCGCGCAAGCAGCAGGGCGAACCGGTCAACATCCTGACCCACTGCAATGCCGGCTGGCTGGCCACCGTCGACTACGGCACCGCCACCGCGCCGATCTATCTGGCCACCGAGGCCGGCATTCCTGTCCACGTCTATGTCGATGAGACGCGGCCACGCAACCAGGGCGCCCAATTGACCGCATGGGAGATGGCCGGCCACGGAGTGCCGCACACGCTGATCGTCGACAATGCCGGCGGCCATCTGATGCAGCGCGGCGCAATCGACATGGTCATCGTCGGCACCGACCGCACGACTGCCAATGGGGATGTCTGCAACAAGATCGGCACCTACCTGAAGGCGCTCGCCGCCGCCGACAATGATGTGCCGTTCTATGTCGCGCTGCCGTCGCCGACCATCGACTGGACGGTGCATGACGGCCTGGCCGAAATCCCGATCGAGCAGCGCTCTTCCGACGAGGTGTCGCTGGTCTGGGGCAAGACCGCCAGCGGCGAGATTGCCCAGGTGCGCATTTCTCCGGAGACGACGCCCGCGGCAAACCCGGCTTTCGACGTGACGCCGGCGCGGCTGGTGACCGGCCTGATCACCGAACGCGGCGTCGCCAAGGCATCGCGCGAGGGCCTGAAGGCGATGTTTCCCGAGCGCGGGTAAGAACCGGCCGTCGAACCCTCAATACAGCGGCTTGGCCATATGCCTTGGCGTTGGCCACTCGGTGGTGGTGCCGGGCTGCACCGGCCGCTCGAGATAAGTCGACAGCACCACATAGCTGCGGGTCGAGGTGACACCAGGCGTCTCGTAAAGGCGGGACAGCAGTCCTTCGAGTGCCCTGGTGTCCTCGGTGCGGACCTTGAGCAGCATGCAGCTGTCACCGGCGACCGAATGGATCTCCTCAACTTCCGGATACTCCGAGACCGCCATCAGTTCTGGGGTCTTTCCCCAGCCCTTGGTGTCGATATGGACAAAGGCAAGCAAAGGCTTTTTCACCGCCCGGGGATCGATGATCGCCGCGGTGTTGCGGATGGCGCCGCTGCGCCGAAGGCGTTTGACGCGCTCGTGCGCGGCAGGAGGCGACAAGCCCACGCGATCGCCCAGTTCGGCGTAGCTGATCGTGGCGTCATCGACCAGGACGCCTAATATTCTTCGGTCTGTCGCGTCGAGGTCGCGGGTCGCAGCCTTGTTCAGCGGAATACCATCTGTTTCTTCATCCATGGCCAATTCCCGATTGCAGCTGAATAAAATACGGCGATCATGACGATATGTCGAACGCAGATCAAGTTGCATCACTGGCGCCAAGCGCCCGCGCCCCTATCCCGGCGCTTGCTTACCTGCTGACCGGCTGCATTGCGGTCATCGGATCGAACTCGCTTGTGCTGGGCCCGATAGCTCCGGCGGTGGCCTCGTCTTTCGCAACCAGCGTGCCGGCCGTGATGATCGCGGCGGCCGCGTTCGGCCTCGGCACCTCCGCAAGCGCCCTGTTCCTGGCCCGCTACATCGACCGGCTCGGTGCACGCCGGATGCTGCAGGGCGCATTGCTGTTGCTGGCGATCGCGCTGGTCGCAAGTGCGATAGCGCCTACGGTGGTCATGCTGATCGCGGCACAGTTGCTTGCGGGCATCGCTGCAGGCATCGCCATGCCGGCGATCTACGCAAGTGCGGCCGCCATCGCGCCGCCCGGCCGTGAAAGCGGCACGATCGGCGTCGTGCTGACCGGATGGACGCTCAGCATGGTGGCCGGTGTTTCGCTTTCGGCGGTGCTTGCCGATCTCGTGCATTGGCGCGCCGTTTTCGCAGCAGTCGCTCTGCTGGCGGTGCTTGCATTGGCCGGCCTCTCACTCTCCTCGCTAAACGATGTCAGGAAAAGCGGCCCGGCACCGACCCCGCTGGACGCGCTCGGCATTGCCGGCATCGTCCCGCTGCTCATTGCCTGCGCCGCATTCATGACCGCCTTCTATGGTGTCTATGGCTATCTCGGCGACCACCTTCACGTCGGGCTGGGAGAGCCGGTCAGCGCCAATGGGCTCGCCGCACTCGCCTATGGCATCGGGTTCGGTACCGCTGCTCTCCTCGACGGCATCATCGATCGGCTGGGTGCACGACGCGTCATGCCATTCGCCTATCTGCTGGTCGCCGTCGTTTATGTCGCCATGGCCGCGACGAGCGGCAGTTTCGGGCTGACCTTGACCATGGTGGCGGTCTGGGGACTGGCCAATCATTTCGGCCTGAATGTTCTGGTGATGCGCCTGTCGGCACTCGATCCGTCGCGACGCGGCACGATCATGGGCTTGAACAGCGCGGTGACCTATCTAGCCGTCTTTGTCGGCACAACGAGCTTCGGACCGCTTTATTCCAGCTTTGGTTTTGCGACATGCGCGGCGGTAGCGGCAGTGCTGATGCTGGTTGCGGCGTCGGCGGCGGCGTGGCGCCGAACCAATTGACAGACTGTCTTGGTCATCGGCTCTTCGTCCGGTTGACAGCGGCACCCCTGCCCTTCCATACAAAGCCGTCAAAGTTCTCAGGGCGGGGTGAAAGTCCCCACCGGCGGTAAGGGTTTCGGCCCAAGCCCGCGAGCGCCTTCCGGTTGTCGGAGGGGTCAGCAGATCCGGTGTGATTCCGGAGCCGACGGTTAGAGTCCGGATGGAAGAGAACGAAACGGAAGCCGGCCCGCTTTTCGCGGGCTTAATCCGTATCGTGCGTCCTGATTCTGGTTCGAAACGGAAGGATGGACCCATGAATCAGCATTCCCATAAAGACTATGAAACTGTTCGCATCGCCGTCATTCGCGCGCGCTGGCATGCGGATATCGTCGACCAGTGCGTGCAGGCCTTCGAAGCGGAACTGGCTGACATCGGAGGCGAGCGCTTCGCCGTCGATGTCTTCGACGTGCCCGGCGCCTACGAGATCCCGCTCCACGCCAAGACTCTGGCCGGGACCGGCCGCTATGCCGCGATCCTCGGCACCGCCTTTGTCGTCAATGGCGGCATCTATCGCCACGAATTCGTCGCGAGCGCTGTCATCGACGGGATGATGAACGTGCAACTGTCGACCGGTGTGCCTGTGCTGTCGGCGGTGCTCACCCCGCACAACTACCACGACAGCGCCGAGCACCACCGCTTCTTCTTCGAGCACTTCACGGTCAAGGGCAAGGAAGCGGCCAATGCCTGCGTGCAGCTCCTGGCGGCGCGGGAATTGATCGCGGCCTGACCAAAGAGCCCGGATTTCAGCCCTGCAACAAGAATTGCGATCGAGAAGACCCGTGAAGGTTGCGGTTCCGCTGAAATCCGGCCAGAAGCATCAAGGGCCGGCCGGCTAACCGGTCGGCCCGCGACGTTGCGCTTGAAACCAGATACGGGAGACTATTGGGTGGCTCGCATAACACTGAGACAATTGCTCGACCACGCTGCCGAATACGGCTACGGCGTGCCCGCCTTCAACATGAACAATATGGAACAGGGCCTCGCCATCATGGAGGCCGCCGAGGAGACCAAATCGCCGGTCATCCTGCAGGCAAGCCGCGGCGCGCGGGCCTATGCCAATGACGTTGTGCTGGCCAAGCTGATCGACGCGCTGGTCGAAATCCATCCCGACATTCCGGTCTGCATGCATCTCGACCATGGCAACAACGAAGCCACATGCGTCACCGCGATCCAGTACGGCTTTACTTCCGTCATGATGGACGGGTCGCTGAAGGAAGACGGCAAGACGCCTGCCGACTACGCCTACAATTCCGGCATCACCAAGCGCGTCGTCGACATGGCGCATTGGGGCGGCGTGTCCGTCGAAGGCGAGATCGGCGTGCTCGGCTCGCTGGAGAGCGGCGGCGGCGAGCAGGAAGACGGCCACGGCATCGAAGGCGCGATCAGCCACGACCAGTTGCTGACCGACCCCGAACAGGCGGTGGAGTTCGCTAGGGACACCCATGTCGATGCTCTGGCGGTTGCCATGGGCACGAGCCACGGCGCCTATAAATTCTCGCGCAAGCCGGACGGCGCGGTGCTGGCCATGAATGTCATCGAGGAAATCCACCGCCGCCTGCCCAACATGCATCTGGTGATGCACGGCTCGTCCTCGGTGCCGGAGGATCTGCAGGAGATCATCAACAAATATGGCGGCCAGATGAAGCCGACCTGGGGCGTCCCGGTCGAGGAGATCCAGCGCGGCATCAAGCACGGCGTGCGCAAGATCAACATCGACACCGACAACCGCATGGCGCTGACCGGAGCCATCCGCAAGGTGCTGACCGAGAACCCGAGCGAGTTCGATCCGCGCAAATATCTGACGCCGGCCATGGCCGCGATGCGCAAGCTCTGCAAGGAGCGCTTCGAACAGTTCGGCACCGCCGGCAACGCGCAGAAGATCAAGCCGCTGCCGGTCGCGGAGATGGCCAAGCGGTATAAGTCAGGCAGTCTCGATCCGAAGTTCGGATAGCCTGCCTTGGCGGTTCTCCCTTCTCCCCTTGTTGTGCAGGGCTGTCCGGGGAAAGTTTTGAGTGAATCGAAATGCCGCATGTGCATGCCCCGTAAAACGGGGTTTGTCCGTCTTCTCTCT